>CAKPLX010000014.1 GCA_934167785.1 uncultured Bacilli bacterium | reverse complement strand
ATGAAATCACGAATAATGATAATAACAAATATATTTCGAAAAGATAAAAGGGAATACCATACAAAGTACAGTATTCCCAAATATACGTATAACTAATTATTCTGGGTCCCCTCAAATTCGAAGAACCTCAATTCTTAGTAATTTTCAGCTTTAATTTCAAAATAGCTTTGAGGATGAGCACAGATTGGACAAACATTTGGAGCTTCTTTTCCAATAACGATATGTCCGCAGTTGCGACATTTCCAAATTTTATCTCCATCTTTAGAGAAAACTAGCCCACCTTCAACATTTTCTAATAACTTACGGTATCTTTCTTCATGTTCTTTTTCAATTTGTGCAACACCTTCAAAAAGATATGCTAAACGATCAAATCCTTCTTCTTTTGCTGTTTTGGCAAATTCTTGATACATATCTGTCCATTCATAATTTTCACCTTCTGCGGCTGCTAATAGATTGGCGGCAGTATCAGGAATAGAACCTCCATTTAATTCCTTAAACCACATTTTTGCGTGTTCTTTTTCATTATTAGCAGTTTCTTCAAATATAGCGGCAATTTGTTCATATCCATCTTTTCTAGCTTTACTAGCAAAATATGTATATTTATTTCTAGCCTGACTTTCTCCTGCAAAAGCAGTCATTAAATTTTGCTCTGTTTTACTTCCTTTTAATTCCATTTTGATCATTCCTTTCTTCAACTTTTGTTGTTCTTATATTGTATCATTAGTTTTTCTTTTTTGGGTAAAGTTAACTAATTAATTTTTTAATATTCCTAACTTTACTTCTACTTTTTTGATTTTGTTGTTTCTTAAAAATTCTATACTAACCTTTTCAGATGCTTCTTGTTTGTATAGAATATAGCGAAATTCTGCTACTGAAGTAATTTTTTCTCCTCCAAGAGATAAAATGATATCACCTTTTTTTAATCCAGCTTTACTTGCCGGAGATAAGGAAGATACTTCAGCAATTACCACTCCTTCTTTTACTCCATCAGGTATTTTAATTCCATTTTGCCATAAATAATAGTTATTGCTTATATCTAACATGCTAATTCCTAAATAAGGTCTAGAAATTGTTTGGCCTTTTTCTAATGTTGCTGCATAGAGAATAGCATCTTGAATAGGGATTGCAAAACCTATTCCTTCAACAGTCGAATCTACTAATTTCATGTTAGTAATTCCAATTACTTCTCCATTAATATTGCATAAAGGGCCCCCACTGTTTCCTGGATTTATTGCAGCATCAGTTTGTAATACTTTCATGTAATAATCTGAAGAAGTATTGTTGGTTAGAGCAACGGCTACCATTCTATCTTTTCCAGAAATTATTCCTTTAGTAACTGTTCCCGCATATTCTACACCTTCAGGCGAACCTACAGTAAAGACTGTATCTCCTACTCGAATGTTTTTCTCATTTCCAATTAGGGCAACTGATTTTATTTTAGATGCATCTACTGCCAATACAGCAATATCTGAATAGGCTTCACTCCCTCTTACACTAGCTTTTAATTCTGTTTTATCAGAAAGAATAATTTTTACGGTGTTTACTCCAGAAATTACATGGTGATTCGTCATAATATAAGCGGTATTATTTGCCTTTTTATAAATAAAGCCAGTTCCTGTAGAGGAAAGAGTATTATTGGTAAATCCTTCTACAACGACTACAGCATCATAAATATTATTTACTCCTTTTTCTATAGTGTCTTCTTCCGTTAAAGAAGTACTTTTGGTAATCATGTTCTCTCCATTAGAACTAAAGAAAAAAGAAAAGAAATACATTCCTACTGAACCAGAAATAAAAGATAATAAGACTGCTATAATTAAAGTTATTCTTACATTACTTTTTTTCATTTTTGTCCTCCTTTACATATTTACTAACTCCATATAATTTTTTGGTATTCCCATACGATCTAATATTTTTTCAATTGGAATTGAATCAATAGCCCCATCTAATTTTTCAATTTCATATTCAACTTCTCTCATCATCATTCTAAAATCATCTTCTCTTAATAAGTATTTTAACATAATTAATACAGCAAAGACATCATTTTTTCCATAAATATATTCATCATCCATTCTAGGAATTTCTAATTTCTCATGATATGGTGTATTGGCAATGACATTTTCCGATCGATGCTCATATACAATATCTTCATGTGCACATAAATTTCTGTAATTAGATAAAATAGGAAGAAAGTTTTCTAAATAACTCGTACTCATTCCAAAAATATCAGCAATAGCAACTTGGTCTTCTGGTTTTAGGATAAGATATAACTCTGTAACAAGACCAAATGATAGGACTTTTACTAATACCCAAAGAGGAATATATCCATAATTATTCATATAATGCATCGTTGCCATATGATGTGCTCCATTTACTCGTACTTGTCTCTTCATCTTTTCAATAACGTCTTTTACTCTTCTGGATTTATTTCTATCCATAGTAAAATTTTTTGCATTTAAATAGTCTTTATCTCGATATCCATATTTTTTGGATAATTGATAGGAAATGATTGATTTTAATTGATTTTCAACGATCAGTAAATTTTTGAATAAGATATTTCGAAAACTTCTATCAAATAAAAAAATTGAATATAATTCACGAAATGTTGAACCAACGACAAAAGTTTTATCTTTATAAGAATTCATTAATAAAATTCGATATCCATTGATAAAAAAATAATTTTCACGAAGTAAAATTTCTCTGGCAAGTGTTTCATCTTCAATAATTAAGCCTTTACTCTTTAATATTTCTAACTGTTCATCTATGGTTTTAAAGAGTTTTTCCATTTTATCACCTACTATACTATTCTAATGATAGTATATCATGATTTTGTAAAAAAAGATACTTTTTTTCATGATTTTACAATCTTCTGACTTCATGCTATAATAGGAGAACTTAAGGGAGTGAAAATCATGAATGAGTTATTAGCTAGTAAATTAAGACCAAATAAACTAGATGAAGTTATTGGTCAAAAACATTTAATTGGGGAAAATAAAATACTTACTAATTTGGTGCAAAATAAAAAAATATTTTCCATGATTTTGTATGGTAATCCTGGAATTGGTAAAACTACTATTGCTCACGCTATCGTGATGGAATTAGGTTATCAATTTCGTACCTTAAATGCTGTTATTAATAATAAAAAAGATTTTGATATTATCGTTGAAGAAGCGAAATTATACCAAGGTATGATTTTAATTATGGATGAAATTCATCGATTGAATAAAGATAAGCAAGATTTGCTTCTTCCCTATTTAGAATCAGGATTAATTACTTTAATTGGGATGACGACGGCTAATCCTTATCATTCTATTAATCCTGCAATTCGAAGTAGATGTCAAATTTTTGAGTTAAAAGATTTAGATGAAGCGGATATTGATATTGCTATTGATAGAGTTATTTCTTCACATTTACTAGAGAATATTTCTATTGATGAAGATGCTAGAGAATTTATGAGAAAAACTTCTAATCATGATTTGAGATATGTTTATAACTTGATAGAAATTGCTTATTATGCTGATAATACACATCATATTACTTTGGACTTGGTTCAAAATATTAATGGAAAAGCAAGTATTATTATGGATAAGAATGGAGATGGCTATTACAATGCTATTAGTGCTTTTCAAAAGTCTATTCGTGGGAGTGATGTTCATGCTTCCCTATACTATTTAGGACTTTTATTAGAAGCAGGAGATATTGATATTATTTGTAGAAGGTTATCTGTTATTGTTTATGAAGATATAGGACTTGCTAATCCTAGTATGGGACCTAAAGTAGATGCAGCTATTCATTCAGCTTTAAGATTAGGGCTTCCTGAGGCTAGAATTGTTCTTTCTTGTATTGTTATAGAACTTGCTTTATCCCCTAAGAGTAATTCTGCTGAAGTAGCAATTGATAAGGTTTTAAATGATATTCGTACTAAAAATATTGGAGGCGTTCCTAAACATATTATTAATCATTCTCCTGATTATAAATATCCTCATGACTACCCTAATGATTATGTTAAGCAACAATATATCCCAGATGAAATTAAAAATGCTAAATATTATTTTCCTAAAAATAATAAAAATGAAAAAATACTTTCTAGTATTATGGAAAATCTAGAAAAAAGGAAATAGATCACTTAATTTGATTAATCTATTTCCTTTTATTTTGAAAAAATTGGCTTAAAATTTCTGTACATTCTTCTTTTAATACATTAGGTACTACTTCTATTTTTTTCTTTTCTAATTTTGATAGGTAACCAAAATCTTGATTCGATGTGCCATAAACAACTTTGGATATTCTAGCTTGAAGAATAGCTCCCGTACACATTAAACAAGGTTCTACGGTTGTATAAAGTGTACATTCGTTTAAATACCAAGTTCCTAGTTTTTTACAAGCTTCATTGATTGCTAGAATCTCAGCATGAGAAGTGGCTATTTTATCAATTGTTTTTCGATTATGAGTACTAGCCAATATTTGATCGCGAAAGATAATTACACAGCCTATAGGAACTTCATCTAGTTGAAAAGCTTTTTTTGCTTCTTCTAGAGCTAACTTCATATAAAAAATATCATGATCCATTTTTCTCTCCTTAATATAAAAAAAAGAATGTTAGTATTTTAAAAAGACAAATTAAATTTTATAATTATCTTCTAAGGTAAATACAACATTCTCATTAATCCAATTCTTACGTGGTTCTACTGCATCCCCCATTAAAACAGATACTCTCTTTTCAGCTAAAGCAACATCAGTAATATTTACTTTTACTAAACTTCTTTTTTCAGGATCCATTGTTGTTTCCCATAATTGATGAGCATTCATCTCACCTAATCCTTTATATCTTTGTATCTTGTAATTACTTTTTCCACGAGTTAATTCTCTTAGTTCTTCATTTGTCCATAGATAATTTTCTTTGTTTCCGATAGTTAATTTGTATAATGGTGGCATTGCAATATAAAGATTTCCATTTTCAATTAAAGGTTTCATATAACGATAGAAGAATGTTAGCAATAGGCATTGGATGTGGGCCCCATCGTCATCTGCATCGGTCATGATTATGACTTTTCCATAACAAATATCTTTAATATTAAAATTATTCCCGTAACCCGCACCAATCGTATGAATTAAGGTATTAATTTCTTCATTTTTAAAAATATCTTCTAATTTGGCTTTTTCTGTATTCAATACCTTTCCTCTTAGTGGTAAAATAGCCTGTGTTTTTCGATTTCTTCCTTGTTTTGCTGAACCACCAGCAGAATCACCTTCTACAATAAATAGTTCTCTAGATAATTTATCTTTTGTTTGAGCAGGAGTTAATTTTCCACTTAAAATTTTTTCTATTTTTTTAGAGTCTTTCCCTTTTCTCGATTCTTCTCTAGCCTTTCTTGCTGCTTCTCTGGCATCTTTTCCTTTTAGTGCTTTTGTTACAATCATGGTTGCAATCGTTTTATTTTCTTCTAAAAAGAATTTTAATTTTTCCGTTGTAATAGCTTCTACTATACTTCTTGCTGCTGGAGTTCCTAATTTAGCTTTTGTTTGACCCTCAAATTGAAGGATAGACTCTGGAATTTGAACACTAATAATCGCGGTTAATCCTTCACGAACGTCACTTCCTTCAAATGATTTATCTTTTGCTTTAATAAAATTATTTTCTTTAGCATAGTCATTTAATACTTTAGTTAGGGCAGTTTTGAAGCCAACTTCGTGACTTCCCCCATCACTAGTTTTAACGTTATTAACAAAGGAAATAATATTCTCCGAGTAACTATCTGTGTATTGAAGAGCAACGCTTACATTAATATTTTCTTTATTTGCTTTGAAGCATAAAACTTTGTGAAGGGCATTTTTTCCTTCGTTTAAATATTCAACAAAAGATTCTAAACCATTATGATATAAATATTTTTCAGACTTACCTTCTATTTCATCAGTAATTTCTATTGTAAGTCCATTAACTAAGAACGCACATTCTTGCATTCTTTCGCAAATTACACTGAAATTAAACTTAGTACTACTAAAAATTTCACTATCTGGCATAAAATGAACTGTAGTTCCTGTTTTATTTGTATTACCTAATTTGGTTAGGGGTTGATCTACATGACCACCGTTTTTAAAAGATATATAATATTCTTCTCCTTGATATCTTGTTGTTACTTCCATCCAACTAGATAGTGCATTTACAACGGATGCTCCAACTCCATGAAGACCACCACTTACCTTATATCCACCTTCTGAAAACTTGCCTCCAGCATGAAGAACGGTATAAATTACTTCAGGGGTGCTTTTTCCAGAGGAATGCATTCCTGTTGGAATTCCTCTTCCATGATCAGTGACACTAATTGACCCATCTTTATGAATAGTAATTTCTAAGTGATTCCCATAACCATTTAAAACTTCATCTACACCATTATCTACAATTTCCCAAATAAGATGATGTAATCCTCTTTTATCCGTTGAACCAATATACATTCCCGGTCTTTTTCGAACGGCTTCTAATCCTTCTAATATTTTTATTGAATCTTCATTATAGTTATTTGTTGTTATTTTTGCCATCATATCTACCATCTTTCTTAATTCCTTAAATAGTATACCACATAAAAAAGAATATTCCCAAGAATATTTCTTTTTAGTTTACTATTAAAATATTTTATTTCCAATAGAATTTTTTAATTTTTATTTAGATATTTATTTTGAAATAGTGATAATGCTTTATTCAATTCCTCTTCATCTTCGATAGGAATAAAATATTCATCACCATCCTTTTTTTCTATCTTTCTAATATCAAAGGTTTGGTTATCTGTTTCTTTTTTTAAATAAGCATAATTATTTATAATATCAACAATAAAATAATCAGCACCATCCTCTAAAGTAACGTATTCTACTTCAATTTCTTGCATTTTACATTCCCTTTCCAACGCTTTGTGTTTCTACATCTAAAGAATAACCTAATTTTTGAGATAAATATTCTTTAGCAACTTTAAATGCCGCTTTGTCACTTGTTTCTTTTGATTGTTCAAAAATTTCTTGATTTGATTGATTTGATTCATTACTAGCAATTGATCGAATAAAATTTTCTCTGTTATCTGGTCCGTTTTCATACTGATTAATTTGCTTATAAGATGTTGATAAAATTAATGCTTCAATTTCTTCTTTTGTCAAAGTGTTGTATATATTTTCAATTTGTTCTTCTTCAAAATAGTTTCCTAACCAACTTAATATAACAAACTTTTTTCGATATAATGAGAAATCATAAAAACTATATTCTTTAGAATCTGTCCGTTTTGAACATCTCTCAACTTCCGCGGTACTAAAACTTTTTAACTTCTTCATCATTTCATTTGATAATTTTGAGATAGAAGCATCTATTTTTTCTTGTGTATTTTTTGCTTCTTTTGCTAGTTCTTCGTTACTGTCTTGGGTTAAATTTATCATTTCTTGTTCCAAAGCTTCTGATTGTTGATCATAGTTTTCTATGGTTAATGCATCTTCTTGTTCTTTTTCATCAATCGCTTTATTAATTGTTTCCATAATTTTTTCTTGAGAATTTTTAGAATCCTGAATCATTGAATGAAGTTTAATTCCACCTAAAATAACTCCTCCTGTTATTATTGCAGCAATTGCTATTTCAATCAATATTTTTTTAATTTTCTTCTTGTTTCTTTTCCTTTTAATTGCCCGTTTTTTGATTTCAATTTCTTGTTGTCTTCTTTCTTGTTCTTGCTGTTCCATGATTTTTTTTCTAGGATTATTATCTATGATTTCAACTTTTAATTCTTTTTCCTGATTTTCCATATTAATACCTCTTTTCTTGTTTTTTAGTTTACCTTTATACTTTTATCCAAGGTTTGAACGACTGTTTTATATTGATTGTAGACTTCTTGATAATTACTTAAATATTTTTCTTCCATTGAAGAAAAAGGAACGATTAAAAAGTCTTGGTAATCTGATGTATAGTAAGTATATAGCAACTCATTTTCTAAATTCTTTAGTATTATTTTATCATTTTCTTTATAAATGTCAACCATACTCATTAATCCAACCCTATTTGCTAAATTAACTACTTCATGAGCAGAAAGAAAATTTCCTAGAGAATAAATAACTAGTGTATTATTTATCCAAGTTACTGGCTCTATTACGTGTGGATGTGTTCCTATAATGATATCTGCCCCTAAACTTGCTAAATAAGAAGCCATATCTTTTTGGTATTCATTAGGAAGTGTTTGGTACTCTATTCCCCAGTGCATAGCTACTAATAATACATCTACCTTATCTCGTACTGCTTCAATATCCTTTTTAATTTGTTCCTTATATTGTTGATATTTATTATCAGTACTTGGGTTTTGCCCATTAACAGGCCAAATATTGACTAAGTATTTTTCTGCTTCTTTAAGATTTATTCCATTTATTCCGTAGGTATAGTTTAACATAGTATAGGAAATATTATTTTTAGTGATAATTCTTAGTTTATTTTTATCTTCTTGACTAGAATAACTTCCAACGGCTAAAACGTTCTTTTGGTTATCCCAATAAGTTCTAGAATTTAATACAGCCTGTTTTCCTCGATCCATTGTATGATTAGTAGCTAGAGAAACTAGATTAAATCCTGCATCAACCATTGCGTCACCAACTTCAAATGGGCTATTAAAAGCTGGATAGCTAGACAATCCTAGTTCACTTCCTCCTAAAATGGTTTCTTGATTGTAGTAAGCAATGTCATATTGTTGAATTATGGGTTTTATTTTTGTTAAAATTGGTTTAAAATCATATCCTGTTTCTGTTTTAGCATACTGATAAATTTTATCATGAATAAGATTATCCCCTACCATTACTAAAGATAGTTTATCTGGTTCTCTTTCTTTTTCTATTAAATTATTATTTGAATGATTTTTGGGCTTAGCCTTATTAAACGAAGGATAAACTTTTATTAACGCAACTATGATCAATAAGATAATAATGAAAAGAAAGAAGAAATATTTTCCTCTTTTTCGACTTTTGTGGATTTTTCTCATGAAACTTCTCCATAAGCAGGTTTTACGGAAATATTTGGATCATATTCTTTTACTATTTTGGCATATTTATCATGAATACGTTTATAATCGGGCAAATATGTCGCGATTTCTTTTTCGGAAAATGGAACTACTTTAAAATTTCGCCATGCTTTATAGTAGGTATAGACTAAATCGTTATCGACATTTTTAATTTTAATTGTTTTATTTTTTCCTTTTTCGGTTTTTTCAATATCTAGGCTAGTCATTAATCCAACCATTTTATTATAGTCATCATTCTGGTATTGTGCAGAGATAAAATTGCCTAAAGAATAAATTACTAAAGTTTTATCTATCCAAGTTACTGGTTGAATTACATGAGGATGGGCACCAATGATAATATCTACACCAAGACTTGCTAAGTAGGTAGCCATATCTTTTTCATAGGCAGTTGCTTCGCTAGTATATTCCACTCCCCAGTGCATGGCTACTATTAAAACATCTACTTTATCTCTTACAGCAGCAACATCTTTTTTTACTTGAGTTTTATATTCTTGATATTTTGTATCTTTTTCAACGTCATTTAATTCTAAGTCTGTCGGCCAAACATTTACTAAATATTCTTTTTGACTTGGAATACTTATTCCGTTGGTTCCGTAAGTGTAATTTAACATAGTATAAGAAATATTATTTTTGGTCATGATTCTTAATTTATCTCGATCTTCTTGGCTAGAATAACTTCCAACGGCTAGGACGTCTTTTTTAGTGTCCCAATAAGTTCTAGAAGCTAAAACTGCTTTTTCACCCGAATCCATAGTATGATTGCTTGCAAGGGAAACAAGATTAAATCCTGCATCAATCATTGCATCCCCTACTTCTTGAGGAGAATTAAATGTTGGGTAATCACTTACCCCTAATTCTTTCCCTCCCAAAACAGTTTCTTGGTTGTAATAAGCAATATCATATTTTGAAATAATTGGCTTAACGAGTTCATACATTTTTCTAAAATCATAACTACCTGATCCATCACTGGCATCTTTATAAATACTAGAGTGAATTAAATTATCTCCTACCATTACCATTGTGGCTTTAGATATTTTTTCTTCATTTTCTTTTTGACTTACTACGATTTCTTTTTTAGGCTTTTCTTTGGAAGAAGAAATATTCCTTTCTTTTCCCAAATAAATTGCTGCTAGTGAAAATAAAATTATTAAACTGATAGCAATAAAAATATTTCCTAACTTTAATTTTCTTTTCTTTTTCCTTCTCATAATGCTTCTTTCCCTATTTATTCTTTTTTAAGGTATATTTTTTAGAATTTTGTGTTTTTTGTTCCTCTTGTTGTTCTTTGGTTTTTACTTTTCCTAAAATTTTAAAATCAATCATGGAATTTTCTTTATTGGCTTTTAATACTTGAACAATTACTTCGTCACCAAACCCATACTTATCTTTTGTTTTGGTATTCATTAAGCATAAAGCATCTTCAATATAGTGATAACTACCGCGAGGCATATCTTCTATTTTGGCAAGTCCTTCTACTGTATTTGGTAATTCTACAAATACGCCAAATTCTTGAACACCTGAAATTACCCCTGTAAATGTTTCTCCAATATGTTCTTCCATATATTCTGCTTTCTTCATATCGTCAACATCTCTTTCGCATTTAACGGCATCTTGCTCTTTTAAAGAACAATGTTCTGCCATGGCTGAAAGATTTCTGCTCCAATATTCTATAACTTCTTGAGAATAATTATTTTTATAATCCTTGATAAGCCGATGAAGAATTAAATCAGGATATCTTCTAATTGGTGAAGTAAAGTGAGCATAACATTTGCTTCCTAAGCCAAAGTGACCAATATTTACATCAGAATAAACGGCTTTGGCTTGGCTACGAATAGCTAGATCATTTAAAATTTTAGCATCCGGTTTATCTTCTAATTGTTTTAAAACTAGTTGTAAGTCTCTGGCTGTTATATTTTTCTTCTTGCCATTTACTTTATAGCCACGTGAAGCTAGAAAGCAAAAGAAACTATTTAATCTTTTTTCATCTGGTTTGCTATGAACTCGATAAATTCCTGGTAGTTGTTGATAATAAATGGAACTAGCTACTGTTTCATTTGCTGCAATCATGAAGTTTTCAATCATATTTTCCCCTGTTCCTTCTGCTCTTAATTTAATATCATAAGGTTTTCCTTTTTCATCTACCAATATTTTGGCTTCATTGCTATGAAATTCAATATACCCTCTTTGAACCATTTTTCTTCTTAAAATATCAGATAGTTCCCTCATTAACTTTAAGTCATCAACAAATGGAACATAACCTTCAGCAACTATTCCTTTATCTAGAATGTCATTTACTTTATTGTAAGTCATTTGAATTCTACTTCGAATGACACTTTCTCCAATCCAATAATTAATAATTTTTCCTTTTTCATTAATTTTCATTATACAAGATAGTGCTAAGCGGTCAACATTTGGGTTTAAGGAACAGATTCCATTTGATAAGCGATGCGGAAGCATTGGGACTACTCTATCTACTAAATAAACACTAGTTCCTCTTTCATAAGCTTCTTTATCTAATAGGGTATTTGGTTCTACATAATGACTAACATCTGCAATATGAACCCCTAATTCAAATGTGTTATCATCATTTTTCAAAATACTAATAGCGTCATCTATATCTTTGGTATCATCACCATCAATTGTAAAGATTGTTCTATTTCTTAAGTCGAGACGACCACTTAAGTTTTCGTTTTCAATATTATCTGGTAAGTTTTCAATAGAATCTAATACTTCTTCTGGAAATTGTGGTTTAAAATTATTTTCATAAAGAAAAGATAGAATATCCACTCCAACGTCATTTTTATGACCAATGACATGGAGAATATTTCCTAAATATTGATTTCCTGAAGTTGGTTCAACGACTACTTTGTGTCCATCTACTAATCCTTTTTGACATTCTTTTCTAATTTCTATATCTAATAGATTCTTTTTATCTGGATGAACCATACACTTTCCTTCTTTGAAATAAACGGTTCCTACAAATGATTCCATATTTCGTTCTAGAATTTTAATAATTCTTCCCTCGGTTTTATCTCCTGTTAATTCAATTAGAACAGTATCTAAATTTCTAGCATTATTTAAATTATCTTTTCCAATATAGATATCTTTTCTTCCTTCTCCTATTTCAACAAAGCCAAATCCTTTTGGATTCATGAGTAACTTTCCCTTTAATAAGTGACTATTTTTTAATAATAAATACTTTTTCTTTTTCTCACTATAATAAAGAACCCCTTTTGTACTTAATTCTTCTAGTTTTTCTAGTAATTTCTTATAATCATCAATAGATTTATATCCTAAAGCATCGTTGATCTCAATTGAACTCATTGATGGTCTATCTTGATTAGATAATAAGTTAATGATTTCTTGTTCCAAATTCTTCACCTCTTTTTATTAATAAAATACTTCCATGGAACTTAAATATTTTATCTATCTTAATAAATGGATTTTCATTTATTTAATAAAAGCATAGCAAAATACTTCTCTATAGTCAATAAATTATGATTGGATTTTTATTGAAAATGACTATAAAAGATCATTTTATTCTATGTTAAAACTTCTTTTTTGTCTTTCGTTGTTTCTAGTATTTGTAGAGATAAAATACTAAAGAGAATTAAATCAAAAAGAAAAATAGAAATAAAGTAACAAGAGTAATAAATTGTCTTTTGCCAATTTTGATATTGATAAATATTATTAATGTGGATTAGGAGAGAAATACTTTTAAATGGAGAGTACTTTATCCCTAGAAAAGTTAGAACAAAAAAAATAATTAATAATAAGTTACAAACTTGATTTTTCTTTTGTTTTTTTCCTAAAGTAAAAATTAGGATGATTGTAAAAAATAAATAACAGAGATTTATCCATTTATTAAAAAAGATAAAAAAGAAGTTTGTCAGAAAAGAAAAGAAAAAATAAGTGGCTAAAAGAAATATTTTTTCTTTTTGATGGAAGTACTTTTTTATCAGAAAGAAGAATAAAAAAAGTAAAAGTAAAAAAAGAGGATTCAAAACGGAAAGAATTCCTAAAATAGTCGAATTTGTATAGTTATCAAGAGTAAATATTGGAAGAAAGCCTAAAATTTTTTGGCTGCTCATTTTTAAGTATTTTTCATATGTAATAGTATTATTGCTACCCTTGATTTGAGGAATTGTTTTTGTTTTAAATGAATTTCTAAGTTTATCTTCATATCCATACTTAGCATAATAAGAAACGGCTCTTCGGATTTCGTCCTCACTTTTTTCATCCGAAAATCCATAAATAAGTGTATTTCCTACAATTGTAAGAGGAACTGTTTTTAGGGAAATTTGATATACATCTTCTAATTTTTTGATATAATCTTGATTTTTTTCATCATGAACTTCATAGCGATAAATATAAATATTTTTATTTTCTTTTGCCAATTGTTTTAAAAACTGATTTTCTTTTTTACAATGTGGACAAGCATTAGAATGAAAAAAATAGATATTTACAATACTTTTATTTTCGTTATTGAGACTGGTTGCTGTTATGGAAAAAATTGGGAAAGAAAAGAAAAAAATAATCCAAAAAGAAAGAAAAAGCTTTTTCATTTTATCCTTCCTTTAAGTTAAGACTTTGATAGCAACTTGTGAAAGCCTCTAAAAAGGTTTCAATTTCTTCAACAGTTGTTTTGGCGGAAAGACTAATTCTAATGCTATGCATTGCCCTATTTCGATCTTTTGTTACAGCATATACTGCATCAGACATCGTATTAGTGCTAGAACAAGCACTTTTTGTAGAAATGTAAATATCATAATTATCCATTGCATGAATGAAAGTTTCTGGTTTAATATTTAAAAGACTAATGTTTATTGTTGAGGGAATCGAATTAGAAGTTCTGTTTATTTTTATTTCTGGATAGTGATTTAAAAAATTTATGATCATTTTATTTAATTTTTCTATTTTAATATTATTTTCTTCTAAATTAGGCATAATTAAATCTAATGCTTTCATGGTTGAAACGATAAGTGGTAAAGCTGGAGTCCCACTGCGATAAATTGTGCTGGATTTGCCCCCATGAATTAGATTGTCTAGCATAATGCTTTTTTTCTTAATTAAAAGACCTATTCCCTTTAATCCATATATTTTGTGTGCAGAAAAAGTAGCAAAATCCATCCATTTAAAATTTAGAGGAATTTTCCCAATTGCTTGTGTACAATCCACATGAAAAAAACATTTGGGATAATCTCTAATTATTCTAGCAATTTCTTCGATAGGTTGTTTTATTCCAAGTTCGCTATCTACAGCACAAATACTGACTAAGATGGTATCATTTGTTAATAACTTTTTTAAATGTTCTAAATCAACTTGTCCATCATCTTTAATTTTTACATAGTCAACAATAAAGCCTTGATTCGTTAGGTAATTTATTGTAGATAAAATAGAAGAATGTTCTAATAACGTTGTAATAATGTGCTTTCCTCTACTTTGATATTTGGAACATACTCCTTTAATTACATGGTTATTTGCTTCACTTGCCCCACTGGTATAAATAATTTCTTCATCCTTTAAATTTAATAGTTGTTTAATGTGATTAGTAGCATATTCCTCTAATTCTTTTGCTTCCATTCCTAGTTTATGTAGAGAATTACTATTTCCTGGATATTCTAGGCATACTTTATTAAAAGTATTTAATACTCTTTTATCTACGGGTGTGGTTGCTGCATAATCTAAATATATCATTTTTACTCCCTCTTTCTTTTTGCTATTGTATCAAATATTTAATAAAAAGTTAATATCGAAAGAAAAAAATTATTTATACTCTTTTCATTTTGAAAATATAAATAATTTTATTATTCTAAATTACTTTTATCTAATAGATCTAATTGACCTTTAATTAAACTTTCCATTTTTGTTTTATAAACACTATACTCTTTTTTCAAATTTTCATATTCTTGTTCTGTTTTTTGGGCTGAAACTAAGGCTTCATGTACAATAGCACTAGCATTGTCTTTTGCTTCTTTAATAATCAAATCGGCTTCTGCTTTGGCAATTTCTTTCATTTTATCTGTAGTTTCTTGAGCCGCTATTAGGGCTTTTGCTACTTTAATATCTGTATTTTGATTTGACTGTTTTTTTAATGTTTCTAATTGGCTTAAATAATTATTATTATCTTCACTTAATTTTTCTAATTTTTTGATGACAATATCTATAAAATTATTTACTTCTTCAATATTATAGCCATTATTTACAATACTAAACCGTTTCATCATTCACCTTCTTACTTGTTACCAATCTAGATCAATATCATTATTTTTCATTTTCTTCCCTTTATCTTCATCATCAGTAATTGCGCCTTCAACATCCACATTTTTAGGTGTGCATAAGAAGATTCCAGCGCCTATTTTTTGTAAATCTCCACCTAAAGCATAGACTGTACCACTTAAAAAGTCAACAATTCTTTTGGCTTGATCAGGTGTTACCCTTTTCATATTTACGACTACTGTATTTTTTTTCTTTAAGTGGTCAGCAATTTGTTGACTTTCAGAATATGCACGAGGTTCTAATAAAATCATTTTCCCTGTTGAGGTAGTTGGTATATTTTCATTTTTTTCTGTTTCTTCTACTTCTTCATCCTCTATTTCATCTACAATCATCTTCTTTAGTTTACTTAAGGCCATGATATCCTCTCCCTTTACTTTATTTAAATTTATTATACACTATCTTTTTTGGAATTACAACTTTTTTCCTTGATTTGGCTATTTTTTTCTATTATGTCAAATATCTTTAGTTATTTTTTAAAATAAATCCTGTTGCGATTGGTCTTGTTTCTTCTTTTTCATCCCAGTTAATTGGATGATTAATGAGTTTATTTTTTATGATTAAGGCACTTGAATTTCCTCCATCTAGATTTGCAGCATTGTAAGCACCATATCTTTGCATAATTTCAATTAAATCATCCATATCGGCACCAAGGCAATCAATTCTTCGGCCATCAATAACTAAAAATAAAACCACGCCATCTTTTCTTTGACCAATTACCGTTCTAGGATGAAGACCATAACCACCGTTTCCAACAACTTTAGATGCTTCTCCGTTTACAATTAAAAATGGGCCGAATTCCACAGCATCTCTTATGCCTAAGGAAAGAGCTTCTTCAGCATTTTTTACACGTCCTAAATAAAGTTTATTGTCATTGGTAAAGCCAATTAGGCCTCCTGCTCTAGTATAGCGATTTTTATTTAGTATCTTGCCATTTTTGATAACAATTCCTTCAACTAATGCTCCTGTTCCAAGACCGTTTTCATCAAGAAATCCACCTCCATTGATTGCAACTAAAGCATTATTTTCAGAGGCCATATCCACCAAATATTCTCCCTTTTTTCCTAAAAATTTACTGGTTACTACTTCAACTTTAGAAGGATCATAGATTGCTACTAAATATCCAGAATAGCCTTTGCCAGAAATTTCTATCATTTTATACTTTTCATCTTGTTTATGCTCTAGAATTTCTTTTTCATATTTATCTTTATAAATGGTTGTTTTAATGCTAGTGGTATCAATAATTGATAAATCGGTATCATTCTCTGGCTCAATAATTTTATTTTTTTCTAATATTTGTTGAATTGTGTTATCATCATAAAACATTGTGGCTAAATACTGATGATTCATCGTTGTCATTGCTGTTGTTACTAACCAATTTCTAAAATTAGGAAATGGACCATATAATAAGAAGATTCCTCCTATGATTATCGTTATTAAAAAGGAAAGAAGGCCAATTTGCAGTTTTTTTCTAGAAATTCCTTTTTCTTTTTTGGGTACTTTTTTCATGATTACTCCTCACTTTTTCTATCATTTGCTTGAAAATATTCTAATTTTTGTGTAGCATCTTCATTATATAAAGAGATGGTATCATTAAAAGCAGAAATATCATTTTGATATACTTCTAATAGTTTTTGATAGGTTTTTTCATATTTATTACAAATAGAATTTACTTCTTGATCTGGGTAAAGATTTTGACCACATTTTTTCTTTAAGAAAGTTCTTTTTTGTTCTATTTTTTTCATAATCTGATCTTCTTGTTGATATAACTTATAAATTGTCTCATAATCAGTTTGAAATTGTTCGGCATAGTAGCTACTTAAGTAGGTTGCGATTTTTTTCTTGTTTTCATTATATGATTGAATTTCATTGGTAATATCTTGATTGGTATTTTCGATATTTTCCATTAAACGATTATTTGTATCATTTTGTTTTTTTATTGATTGAGAAAAATGTATTCCTGTAAATATTCCTATTCCTAAAATTAGAAAAATAAGTAGGATTAAAAAAGGATATTTTTTCTTCATCTCTTATCACTCCTTATTCTAATAAAGATTATAGCATATTTTTTGGCAAACAAAAATACTTCATAAGTTTTTTTCTTATAAAGTATTTTCTTGTTCTTATCTTTTCTTTTCAATTATTTCATAAGCTTCAATGATATCTCCTGGTTTAATATCGTTGAAGTTCTCAATTGTAATTCCACACTCAATTCCACTTTTTACTTCTTTTACTTGATCTTTTTCTCGAGCGATGGTATTAATTGCACCATCATAGATAATAACCCCATCACGAATGACTCTAGCCTTAGCATCTCTTTTAATTAGTCCATTTACTACCATAGAACCTGCTATTGTTCCTACTTTAGAAAATTTAAATAATTTTCTTACTTCAGCATTTCCTAATACTTGTTCTTCAAAAATTGGATCTAATTTTCCTTTCATGGCAGCTTCTACTTCTTCTACTAATTTATAGATAATATTATAAAGTCTGATATCAACATTTCTTTCTTTAGCATAGTCCATAGTTTTGTTATCTGGTCGAATATTAAATCCTAAAATAATGGCATTACTAGCGGAGGCTAAAGTAATATCTGTTGGAGAGACTGTACCTATTCCACTTCGGATGATGTTAATATGTACGCCCTCAACATCTAGTTTTAAAAGAGAATTTCTAACAGCTTCTTCGCTTCCTTTAACATCTGCTTTTAAAATAATATTAATTTCTTTTGCCCCTTCATTGATTCGATTAAATAAATCATCTAAAGAAACAGATTGCGTAATTTGATTATTTTTTGCTTTAGATTTTATCATTCTTTCATTAGCAATAGCTTTAGCTTTTTTTTCTGTATCAAAAACCATAAATTTATCTCCCGCAGAAGGGCTTTCGCTTAGTCCTGTAATTGTTACTGGAGTACTTGGTAAAGCACTTACTAATGATTCGTCACAGTCATTTTTTAGGGTTCTAACCTTCCCAGCACAGTTTCCTACAACAATAGCATCTCCTAGACGTAGGGTTCCGTTTTGGATTAGTAAAGTACTAACAACACCTAAATTTTTGTCTAATTTTGATTCAATAACCGTTCCACTAGCATAACGATTAGGATTAGCTTTTAATTCTTCTAAATCACTAATTAAAATAATTCTTTCTAGTAAATCATTTATTCCCATTCCTGTTTTAGCGGATATATTTACAAACATAGTATCTCCACCCCATGCTTCAGGAATGATTCCTGCATCAGCCATTTCTGTTAGTACACGTTCTGGATTGGCACCAGGTTTATCCATTTTATTGACTGCAACAATAATTGGAACATTGGCTGCTTTAGCGTGATCAATCGCCTCTCTTGTTTGTGGCATTACGCCATCATCGGCGGCTACAATGATAATAACAATATCTGTAACGCTTGCTCCTCTAGCTCTCATTTCAGTAAAGGCAGCATGGCCAGGAGTATCAATAAAAGTTATTTTATTTCCTTGATAAGTAATTTGGTAAGCACCGATTGCTTGAGTGATTCCACCTGCTTCTCCACTTACAACATTTGTTTTTCGAATTGTATCTAAAAGAGTGGTTTTTCCATGATCAACATGTCCCATAATTGTTACAACTGGAGGACGCTTTTCTAATTCTTCTTCACTATCTTGAAGTTCTAGTTCCTCAAAATTAACTTCATCGGTTGTTTCTTCTCGTTTTAATTCTTTTCCCATATCACTAGCAATAATGGATGCTGTATCAAAATCAATAATTTGATTTAAATTCATCATCATTCCTAAAGCCATTAATTTCTTAATTACTTCTCCGACATTGGTTTTTAATTCTGTTGCAAATTCTCCTACAGTCATATTTTCTTTATAAAGAACAGTTGCTTCATCTAATAAATAAGTATTTGATTTTAATTTATCTTTATGTTTATACATTTCTTTTCTTTGTTGTTTAAATTCATTATCTTTCTTAGATGAAAGTTTTTTGGATTGTTTTTTTCTTTTTCCAGTTGGTTTAGGATTTGCGGTTGTTTTTTTCTCTGGTATTGTTTCTTCTAAGGATTCCTCAAAATCTTCTTCTAAAGTATTTTCTTCCTCTTCTTCTTTATTTGTTGCAATTTCATTATCTAGTAAGATGATTGCATCATCATCTAACAAGTCTTCAACAGTAGTAACAGAAATCTTTAATTTTTTACATAATTCCATGATTGTTTTGACATCTAAATTTACATCACTCGCATATTCTTTTACACTCATCATTGAGTATCACCTCCAAATTATTATCTAGATCATCTTCACTAACCCCTCATAAATTGCATCCGGTATTTCTACTTCTAGTCTTCTATCTAATATTTTATTCTTTTTTGCTTTTGTTATGACATCAATATCTTTTTTTAAATAAGCGCCTCGTCCATTGGCTTTTCCTGTCTCATCAATAAAGACTTCACCTTCTTTAGTACGAACGATTCGAATTAATTGTTTTTTTTCTAAAATTTCCCCAGTAACAACACACTTACGCATTGGCACTTTCTTCATGGTCATCCTCTACTTTCGTTTCAGGTTCTTCTTCTATTTCCTTAATGTTACTATATTTCTCACGAAGTTCTGTAATATTTACATCATTATAACTTTTTACTTCAATTTTATAATGTGTTAGTCGTGAGGCTAGTTTAACATTTTGTCCTTTCTTTCCTATTGCTAGGGATAAGTTATCTTGATTAGCAATCGCTAGAGCTTCTTTTTTCTTATAATCTTTAATCAATACTTCAATATCTTTTGCTGGACTTAAAGCATTTTTGATAAATTGAATAGGATTTTTATCGTACAATACAACATCAATTTTTTCATTAGCAATTTGTTTTAAGACACGATTTATACGATTTCCACCAGTTCCTATTACACAACCAATTGGTTCTATATTTTCTTCTTCAGTATATACAGCAATCTTACTTCGAGATCCTGCTTCTCTTGCTACAGAATATAAAATTACTGTTCCATCATTTATCTCTGGAATTTCTAGTTCTAATAATCGTTTTAAAAAGCCATAATGTGTCCTTGATAATAAAATAAAGACACCTTTTGTTCCAATCTCTAACTTAGATACATAAGCTCTTACTTGAGTGCCCATTTCTAATTTTTCTCCAGGAATAATTTCATCTTTTGGTAATAATCCAAAAGTTTTTCCTAAATCAACGTAGTATGTTTTAGCATCTTCTCTAGATAATGTTCCTACTACTAATTCATCTTGTTTATCTCCTAATTCTTTTACAATTAAATCTTTTTCGGCTTCTTTTATTCTCTGAACAACAACTTGTTTTGCGGTTCCTGCAGCAACACGACCAAAATCGGTCATTTCAACAGGATCTTCTATTGTTTCCCCTATTTCTATTTCTGGTACTCTTTTTTTTGCTTCTGATAACATAATTTGACTTTTTTCATCTCGAAAATTTTCATCTTCTACTACTGTTCGAACAGAGAAAAGTCTTATTTCTCCCGTTTCTGGATTGACTGTACAACGTGCTGGACCTCCTTTTTTCTTATAAGCGGCAGCCATTGCTTGTTCCATAGCTTCAATGACAATTTGACGATCAATACCTTTTTCATCAACGATTGCATTTAATGCTTTCATAAATTCTTTCATTTGTTTTTTATTCATTGTTTTCACCTTTCTCCTTTGAAGATATATCTAATATATAACTATCTTTGATAATATCTGCTTCATCTAGTAATGGATTAATTCGTCTTGTTACTTCTACGCATGTATCTATATCAATTGGTTTGATACGATCAATTGTAATTCTTAAGAAATCATTACTTCCTTCTTTTTCATAGACAATATTATCAATTGTAATTCCCATCTCTTGAATAGGAAGTTCTATTAGCTTTCTTACTTTTTCTTCTATCATAATTCCTCCTAATATATAAAAAGTGGACTTTCATAAGGCCACTTTTTTCTTCAAGATGTACATATTATAACATATATTTCTTGTCATAACAATAGTTTTTTCTTTTCTTATTCATATTTTGTAGAAAAGAGATTTTTTAGTATTTTTAATAATTCACATATTCTTTTGTGTTATAAATTTTATTACCTATTTTTAAATAAATAGAATACTTTCCTTTTAACCCTTCTTGGTTAATATATCTTGTCACAGTTAAACCATTTGCATTTTCTTCTTCTGTGAAAACATCTACACATAGTGCTGTATATGGTTTTTTACTAATACTAATTTGGTAAGAATTTACTACTAAGTTTTTATATAGAAGTACTTCAACATTGGTTCCTCTTTTGAAAGTTCCGGTAAATACTAAGCGATCTTTTTCTTTACTAAATTGAATATTGTGAGATCGATAAGATTGATCAATTTTATTAGCTTTTAGATGAAGGGTAAGTTTTTTTCCATCTATTTTTGTTTTTCCAAGACTTCCTAAAGTTTTTGCAGAAGTAGGATTAAAATCTTCATTTTTATTGTATAAACTCATTTTTTCAACCCGATAATTATTAGTTGGTAGTTTTAATTCAAAAATTACTTTATTATTTAATAGTTCAACAGTATCACTTACTAAAGTTGCTTGTTTTGAAAAACCAGCTGGTTGATTCGAATTTTTTCCATCAACATAGACAATTCCTCCTGAATGAACAATATAGTGATTTTTCTCTAAATAATCTACATCTGAAATATACGGAGAGTAAAATTCACTTCCTCTTTCCTTACCATATTCCCAAACTTGCTCTATGGTCATTTTTTTTGTATCTATTTTATACATTACTCCTCTAGAGTAACTATTTTCTGCAGATACATAATTTTCTTTTTGTTTTGATTTATTATTTCCATTATCAAAAAGGAAGACATAACCTTCAGGAGTTATCATTGCAGCATGTTGACTCCATTGCCATTCAAAAGTTGTATTATCAGGATTTTTAAAGAAATACTTTTGATATTCTTTACTCCAATTTGTTGAATCCCCAATGATCCAGTTTAATTTTTTGGTTGTGTAATCAATGTTAATAACTGCATCTTGATGTCTACCCGATAATGTTATGGAATTTGTTTTTTTATCATACCAAACTGAATTATTATGAAACCAATCATAAGCAGTCCAATTCTCACTTTTACCATCTTGCATATTCAAGATATCTTTTAAATCAAAGGTTTTGATGATTTTTCCTGTTTTACGATCTAGTTCTACAATATAATCTTCTACAGTACCATCGTCATTATAAAAATCATCACTAGCAATTAATAAATTTCCATTCTCCATTTCATAATAGTCATGATGATAGCCACCTTTTAAACTATATTCTGTAATGATTTTTCCTAGCATATTCATTTCATATAATCCTGTCATATAATATGGATTATTGATTAATCTTTCTGTACTAAGTAAAAGATTCCCGTTTTTTAATTTGTCAATTTTCCAAATGGCATTATTTTTTAAATACCAACGAACATCTCCATTGATATCATAAGCTAGTGTATATCCATTGCTAGATGGAGTATAGAAATATAGGTCATTCGTTAAGTATTCTTTTTCAGCAGTTACTGAAGTTGGAAGTGCCATATTTGAAGGAAGTTTATCTGTTTTAATTTCTATTTCTTTAGAAACTTTTTTGCCTTTTTCCTCATATTCTATAATAACTTTATTGGTTGTATTAGCATATAATCCATAAATTGGTAAGTAATGGGTTTTATTTTTAGAAAAAGTATGGGTAAAAGTACTTAATTCATCTTTTCCCGAAATAGTTACTTTAGGTGCTACTTCAGTATTTGTTTCAAATAAAATAAGTGCTGTTAACGGAGAAGCATCATAAGGATCTAAAATAACATTCGGATTTTCTATAGTATATCCTTTAACTTTTAATTTTTGTTCTTGTTTTTTTTGTTTTTCTATCAAGCTACTTACTAATTTTACTTCTTCATTATTTTGATTTTTTTCGTCTAAATCAATATAAATAAAAGTTATTGTTAAAAAAATTAGCAAGATGCTTAATATAATAATTCCAAATTTTTTTCTCATTTTTCTTATCTCCTTTACAAGATAAATATACACGAATAAATCAGATAATACAATAAAGAGATAGTTGAATCAACTAAACTATCTGTTGAGTACTATCTCCTTTACTTTATTTCAATTTTTTCATATTCTTTAGTACCAAAATCTAAAGCTGCTGATGCATCAATAGTATGGCACCCATTTCTTGATTCTATTCTTTCTACTAAATGATCTCTTCCTGGATCGCTAGAATGGTATACTAAGTCAATACAAGCTTGATCTAGTGCTATTGGATCAGTTGAAGCTAATATTCCAATGTCTTTCATACAAGGATCTTCTGCCTTAGCACAACAATCACAGTCAACAGACATATTACACATAATATTAATATAGCAAATATTTCCCTTGAAATAGTGATGAAGTGCTGAAGCTGCATCGGCCATTGACTCTAAAAATTTATCATGATCGGCTTCCCAAAAATTTTCAGGAACACCTGCACCATGAATATAAGCCTTTCCATAAGAAGAAGCAAAACCAATGGATAATTGTTTTAAAGCTCCTCCATATCCTCCCATAGGATGTCCTTTAAAATGAGACAAGACTAAGCAAGAGTCATAGTTTTTAATATGATTTCCTACAAAATCTTTTTGAATGATCTTGCCATTTGGAATTTCTAACTCTATATCAGGCTCATCGCTATCCAAAATATCTACATTAAATATTTTACTCCAACCATGTGAAGCCATTAATTCTTTGTGTTTTTCTGTAGTATTTCTCGCTCCTTCATAAGCTGTATTACATTCTACTACTGTTCCTTTAACATAATCAATCATTGGCTTTAAAAACTCTGGTTTTAAATAATTTTGATTTCCCTGTTCTCCAGAATGTACTTTTACTGCCACTTTACCTGGTAATTCTTTTTCTAATGCTTGATAGATTTTAATGATATTATCAGGTGTTATTTCTTTGATAAAATAAACTTTACTTTTCATTTAACATTTAATCAAATCCTTTCTATTAATTGTATTATACCACAAAATCAATAATTTATAGAATTGTTTTCTTATTTTTTGGATCTAGATAAAGTTTTTGATTTAAAAGAAAGACAGCGATTATCGTATTCTTGGCATAACTTTTCTGGAATTACTTCAAAAGGAATAATAATTTCTTTTGTTTTCGTTAGTATTTCCTGCATTTTTTCCGATCCTATTTTCTTGATTGCATCTTGCATCCTAGAAGGTTCTAAGCCATTACTAAAATAAAACTGTTCATATAAGCCTTGGTCATCAGTTTCAAATGATAATTGGGCTTTGTTTTTTTCTAAAGAAATAGAAAAATATGTTCTAGCATGCAAAAGTTTTATTTGATAAAAAACTTTTGTTGGAAGAGAAAATAAATGTTTATTTTTCTCATAAAAGTTTAATAATTCTTCAATATTTCCTTGATAAAAATCTAGATCATAAAAAAATAAATTGGTTTCTATATCTCTTTTTTGAAAATTTACTTGAAAAGAAGGACTTTTAAGGAGACGTAAAAATTCTCCTTCTTGAATATTTTCTTTTTTTAGACAATCAATTACTATATAATTTGCAATTCCATATTCTAGTACTAAATACCTTTTACCATTGTTGGATATTTCTTTTATTTTTGATACAGAATCAAAAAAGTCAAAATATTCTATATTTTTTTCACACATTCCGTTTATAACTTTGTACGTTTCAGGAATGAATGACATTTCTTCAATAAAATCTTTTGCTGGAATTCCTTCTTTACGTAAAAAAAACAATTCAAAAAGGATTTCTCTTAAAATTGATGGTTCCATTAATATTCCTTCTTTCTATTTTTTAAGATTACTATAGAAATTTATACTTCAAATTCATTAGACTAATAAAATAAATTTCTATAGTTCATAATCTTAGTCGGATGTTTTATATTATATGTTATATGTAAAAAAAATTCAAGGTAACAGATTTAAAAAATAAAATAACTTCTTTACCATTTTGGCTTGAATTTAAAAGAATTACACATCAAAAGTATGGTTCTATAATAAATAGTGTTGGTGAGTAAAATCACTTACACTATTTTTATTGGTTCTATAATATTTAGTGGGTGTTAAGAAAAATACCCACTATTTTATTACATTAAAAAAGTGACACATTAAACCATCTTTGATAAAATAAATTTAAACACAAAAACAAAGATTTTTATGTCACTCTTGTAATAAAAAATTCTTTGCTAAAACTAAAATAGTTAATGATGGTTGCTTTATTTCTAACTCCGTTAAATACGCGATTGCTTTAGAATTAAAAAATAAAATATCTGAAGTTGATATTGCTAAACATTACAGAGTTTCTACTAATACCGTTGAAAGAATTATAGATTCTTATTATGATACTCAAAAATTATATAAACATTATCTTCCTGAAGTGTTGTCTTTTGA
>CAKPLX010000013.1 GCA_934167785.1 uncultured Bacilli bacterium | reverse complement strand
AAAATTCTAATCAATACTACATTTTACTTTATCCTACAGTTACCACAATTATAGCAAAAAAATCAAAAAAAAAAAAAATGTTTTTACTTATAGTTAACGCGTTATATCGTTAAAAAATTAATCTCACTCATAAATAAATAGGAATAGAAATTTAAAATTAAATTACAAGGCACATGACATAAAAATGAAGATAAATTATTCAAATAATTTATCTTCATCACCCTTACAATAAGCTTTTCCAATTGTATTAGACTCTACGTACTCTTTTCCTACCATTGAACAACTCATCTTAGTTATAGAATCTTTTAAATACCCCCCAAAAATACGAACTGCCGCTATAGCAACAACCGTTACCAATGAAATAATAAGCACATACTCTACTAACGTCTGACCTTTACGATTTAACATGATTCCTTCTCCTTACTCTCATCTTTTTTTATTATTTCTTTTCCATCAATATAAACTGCCTTTTCATTTGAAATAAGCCCCATTGAGGGAAGAATAAGACTAGGCATCTTTCTTTGGGCATCTACTAAAACATCAATATATCCATTCTCTTCTAAATTTTTTTCATTTTTATCCATTATCATCACCTATTTGAGCAACTTTTTTATAATTTTCAACATTTTTAAATGCCGCCGCCTCATTTTTCTTTCGTAACTCCTTAGCCTTTTCTTCCTCTTCTTTTTCCTCTATTTTATCCAAAGCCGACCTCGTAATTTGATTACGATTCAAATTTTCTGCAGCTTCACTAATACACTCACACATTTTTAACTGATAACAAATATAAAAAGAAACCAAACTTTTCATCATTTTTTTCAAATCTGTTTCTGAAACAAAATCATTACCTTCATAATACTCTCCCTCAAATACAACAGGAAAGGCTTGAACTTTTTTAAAAGCAAATGTCGTTGAAGAATAATAATGATTATAATAAATATTAATTTCACGATACGACATTTCCAAAAGTGATTTTTCTATATAATGTTGGATCTCAACAAATCTTTTTTCAAAATCATCCTTTTCTATTTTTAATATCGTTTTATCATCTTTATAAACGATTTTTTTCCCAATAATAATCTTATCATTCCCCGGATTTTTAAGAATAGCTCTTCTAACACTAGAGTTAAAATCACCACAATAACCATAATCATTAGCAATATAAATATCCAAAATAGGACTATCCGGATTTGGTTTCAAAGTTTCTTTATCCAAAACAATATTTTTATTATAAAGTATTTCACTCAAAATAGCTGTAATCTCATTTCCAACTTTTAAATAATTTTCAGCTTTTTTTCTAGCTTTATCAACACGAAGCAAAGAATGGAAATTCATAACTTTTACAACATTTTTAATACTTCCCATACCGATATCCTCCTTTAAATTAATACAAATTAAACTTTATATTGCTTTTTTCCCTTTAAATACTTATGTTTCACAACGATATTATTAATTCCTCTAAATAAGTTATAAGTATAATATAAAAATACAAATAAAATTAACAAAAATAAAACAAGCAGCAAAACATAAGAAAAGTTTTCTTGAACCAAATAACAGTAAAGCAAATAAATAACTTGAATAGCAACACAATTAATCACTGTTAAACCAATTGATAAAGGAAGTCCCTTAAAATTATCAATTACAGCCTCACTAATCAATATCAAAATAAGCGTAATAGCAATATAAACAACCTGTACTCCTTTAAAACTAATTGTCCACCAAACTAAAAATAAATAATTAATTGTCGTTGCTGAAATAGAAATTAAAGATGTAGTATTTAAATTAAGTAATAAACCATATAATTCTATATTTTTATTATTAAATTTAAATTTTCTGCAAAAAATAGCAAAAACTAAAGCAATAACAACTAAAAAAATAATCGCTACACTAAAGAAACCAATTAAATCATCTAATATTTCTCCATTCTCCATTTCAATTACTCCTCAATCATCAAATTAAAAACATTTTTGCTATTCATATAAAAAGCCCGAATTTGTTTAAAAGATAAATCTACATTATCTCCCTTAATATCAACACTACCTACAATCTCCCCTATTACAGATAAATAATCTTTCATAATCAGCAAATTATAATCTCGACTAATAATCCGAATTGTTTTGACATCTTCATATTCTTTTAATCCATGCGCCATATCAAAAATACGCACTTTAATTCCACTATTCATCATGATAACTTACCTACAAATAAGAATTTACTTTCATCAATCTCATCATATTTTCCACTTAATATTCCCTCTACATCATTTAAAACATCCTCTACTTTAACAAATTGTCCTGGAATTCCCGTATAAGCTTCTGCAACAAACATTGGTTGAGAAAAATAGTTACGTAATTTTCTAGCCCGGTAAAAAATTAATTTATCCTCTTCACTAAGCTCTTCAATACCAAGGACGGTAATAATTTCCTCTAATTCATTATAACGCGTTAATGTTTTTAACACTTGTTCTACCAAACGAAAATGCCTTTCTCCTATTTTTTCAACATCAACTAATTTACTAGTAGAGTTAAAAACATCAATAGCAGGATAAATACCAAGTTCAGCTACTTTTCGATCCAATACAATCTGTCCATCCATATATGACATAATTGTCTGCACAGATTCATCCGTCAAATCATCCGCTGGAATATAAATTGCTTGTACAGAAGTAATAGATCCATTTTGATTAGAATTAATTCTCTCTTCAATTTTACTCATCTCACTAGCCATATCAGAAGGATATCCATTACCAATCAAAATCTGTTTCAACTCTGTAGCAATTTCAGCCTTAGCTTGAATAAAACGATAAATATTATCAATAAACAGCAACACATCTTGTTTCTTCTCATCACGTAAATATTCAGCCATAGTAAGCCCAGAATAAACTGCCTTACTACGAGAAACTGGATTATCTCCCATCTGTCCATAAACCATAGCCATTTTATCCAACAAGTTAGATTCTTTCATCTCAGAATACAACTCTTGTCCTTCACGAGAACGCTCTCCAATTCCTGTAAAAATAGCATTAGAATTTAATGAGGTATAAACATTGTGAATAATTTCTTTAATTAATACAGTTTTCCCAACACCAGCTCCACCTAAAAGTCCCATCTTAAAGCCCTTTTGTAAAGGAGCAAAAAAATCAATTACTTTAATTCCAGTCCACAAAATCTGTGATTCAATATTTAATTCTTGAAGAGAAGTAGTAGGATGATCAACTCTACGTTGATTAACTGAATTTAAACCTTCCTTATCAATAGGAATACCATAAGAATTAAAAATACGACCTAATATTTTATCGGAATACTCCACATGAATACCGTGAGAAACTAGAACAACATTGGCACCTTTTTTTAATCCTCGAGTCGAATCTAAACTAATACAAGTAGCACTTGTATTACTAATCTCTACTACCTCAAAACGATACCTAGAATCCCCTTCTAATTCCAAAATATCTCCTACTTTAACCTCATTACTACTTAAAACAACTTCAATACTAATATCAAATATAGATATAATCTTACCAACCATTCTTATCCTCACCTCATTTCTTTTCTTCTACAGTTTCTTCTGCTTTTTCCTTAGATTGCTTTGCTACTTCTTTAGAATTGTCATCTTTACCATCAGAAGCCTGTTCAGTATTTTCTTCAAACAAAAACGTAAATTCACCCTTCATCTCTTCTTTAGTCTTTGGACTGAATTTATATTGTTTTAATTTATCAATCATAATTTTCCCATCACGCATCTTTTTTTGAAGTTCCTTACTCATCTCGTCAATATTAGCAAGTTCATAAACAGACCTTACCTCTAAATAAGATAATAACTCACGTCTTAATTTACTTCCTACTTTCTTCATATCAGGAGTCTGTACATTTCCTCCAAGACGAGACACAGACAAACCATAATTAATAGCTGGTTTTTCACCACGAGCAAAACTTTTAGCCGATAGCACTAACTGCCCATCACAAATAGAAATAATATTGGTTGAAATATAATCCGTAATATCTCCACTCTTAGTCTCAACAATTGGAAGCATAGTAATTGATCCTCCCCCAATATGTTGTGCCCCCTTTTCAAGTAGCCTAGAATGTGTATAGAAAATATCAGAAGGATACGCATCACGTCCAGGTGTCTTTTTAGAAGTCAAACTAATCTCACGATAAACATCAGCATGTTTCTTCAAATCATCAAACACTACTAAAACATCATATTTTTGCATCATAAAAATTTCAGCAATAGAAGTAGCAACATACGGAGTAAGATATGTTCTAGTCGGAAGTTCATCATTAAAAGAAGCAATAACAATGGTATAACTAGCAGCACCTCTTTTCGTTAATTCAAAATAAATATCCTTTACTTCTTTCTTTGTCTTACCAATTGCCACATAAATACAAATCATTTTCTTATCTTTTTGATTCACTATCGCATCAAGAGCAATCTGCGTTTTTCCTGTTTTTTTATCTCCAATAATTAACTGTCTTTGTCCTCGACCTATTGGATACATCAAATCAATACCAATAATTCCTGTCAAAAATTCTCGATTTACAGGTGCTCTATCCATAATTGGTGTCGTTGGATTTTCAATAGGTACTTCAACTGTCTTCTCAAAACTCTTCCCAGCAATCAAATCATGTCCAAAAATATCAATAACCTTTCCCATCGAATCTGGACTAAATAAACATTTAAACTGTTTCTTTAAAGCATAAACAATATCTCCGGGAATAACTTCTTCTCGAATTTCTACAAGAGATACAATAATTTTATTAGGATATATTCCCATAACATATCCACTAGCCTTATTATTTACATCAATTGCCTCATAAAAGGAAACATCATTTAACCCACTAATCTCAATATTATACTTATTTACACGAACAACCCTTCCCGTAGCATAAATATTTTTATTCTCTTCAATACTTGATATTGCTTTCTCTACATTACCATTAATCACATTATCCATACTAAACATTCCTTTCATTTAGGCTATAATCATAAATATGATTCTTATAAATAATCTTAATTCCCTTATAAATATCCTTAGAATAGATCGTTTTCACATACTTTCCTAAATAATCATAATTAACAGACTTATCCCCAACATAAACAAAAACACAAGGATTATTCAAATCCACTAACTCATTCACATAATCAAGAAAGCCATCTATACTTCCCTTTTTATTGATCTTTAAATAAGTTTCGTATAAAAAATATTCACTTTCACTTAAAAAAGTTTTTAAGTATGAATCAACACTCTCATCATCCATAACTTTCAATCTATAAATCTCTTCACTAGTAAATTTATTCTTTAACCCTAAACAAAACTGATATTCTCCCTCATCATGAACCTTTGCTAAAAACTTCTGAATCAAATCAACATAATCAATAGCAAATTTCTCATCGATCATCTTATTTAATTCAAAGATATTTTTATCTTGATATTTTGTTTTATTTAATAAATCAATAATCTGATAATCAAATTCATAATTTTTACGATTTGGAGTAATATCACCCTGTTCTCCTTTTTTTTCTTTATCTAAAATTTCTTGATTAATTTCATTTAACTTAGCTTCCTTTTTATCAATCATATAATCATATTCTTGTAATTTATCTACAAAATAAAGTTTTGTTTGCGAATTAATCTTCTTTACCGTTGATTTCAAGATAAAAAACATCAATACAACTAATAAACAAATCAAAAGAATAGCTATTAAAATTAACATAGTCATACTATGCTACCAAAGGATTATAGAATAATAAGAAGAAACAGAATAAAAACAAAAACAATAAAAATACTGACGTAATAATTAAAATCGTCATAATTGAATGAACTACATCACTCTTTGTTTCAGGATTTCGCCCAACAGCCTCAGCAACTCTTCCACCAAGTATACCAACACCAATACCAAGACCTAAAAAAGCTAACCCTAACATTACCCCTATACAATTTGCAACTGCCGCTTGAACCGTTTCCATAAAATCTCCTCCCTCACTTAGGAACACTCCTATATTCTATAAAAAATTATATCATTAAGAATAAGGAATGTCAAACGAAAAAATAAAGAGAAAAACACAATTAAATAAAAAAAATATTGATAAAAAATAATCAATATAAATAACAAAATAAATTTAAGACTGAACTAAAATCAAAGAAAAATCAGAACTTCTATTTTTCCTTTAATGCTAACAATTTTTGGTAAACACCATGCCAAGTTAAAGTAGCACATTTTTTTCTAGAAGGCTGTTTTGCAATATCATCATAAACAACAGCATCCCCAAGAATAGACAAATCACAAGATTTTTCTTCAATCATATCATCATAAGTTTGAATAATTTTAATAGCTTCATCTATCGTCTTTCCAACTAAAGTAGAAGCCATAATAGAAGTTGTAGAAATACTAATTACACACGCTTCTCCTTCAAAACTAATATCCTCAATCAAATCCCCATTCATCTTAATATAAACATCAATATTATCAATACAACTCACATTTCGACTATTAATTTTAACATAATCCTTATTCCCATCATGACGCAACCTATGATAAGGATTCTGATAATTATCCAAAATAATACTTCTTTTCAAATCTCTATCCATGTAAAAACACCCAATTTCTCCTCAAAAATTACAATATTTCTTGCCAAATATTCCCTATATTTTTTAATTTTTCAATAAAATAATCAATTTCTTCATAAGTATTATAAATCCCAAAACTAACCCGACAAGTATTACTAATATCAAAAACCTGATTCAGTATTTTAGAACAATGATTTCCACTTCGAATACAAATATGATACTTATCTAAATAAACAGCCGTATCCTGACTAAAAATACCATCCACATTAAAAGTAACAATACTACCTACCGTATTCTCATTATAAATAATAATATTCTTTAATTCCTTCATTCGAGAAACCATGTACTCTTTCAATTCATGCTCATGCTTCAACATCTTATTTATTCCAATCTTTTCAAGATAATCAATTGCAGCTCCCATTCCAATAACCCCAGCAATATTTTGCGTTCCAGCTTCAAATTTAGTGGGCACTTCTCTTAATTCCATATATCCATTACTCAAATACATCGCATTCATCCCACCACCATAGAAAATAGGATCCATCTTATCTAATAAATCAAACTTACCATATAAAAACCCTACTCCTGTTGGACCATACATTTTATGGGCACTAGCAACCAAAAAATCAACATCATCCAAACAAACATCCATCTTCATATGACTAATACTCTGTGCTCCATCGCCAATAACCAAAATTCCTTTTTGATGCGCATAATCAATAATTTCTCGCATTGGCCGAATATCTCCAATAACATTTGTAATATAAGCAAGAGAAATAACCTTAGTATGTTCATTAATACTACGAATAACATTCTCCATCACGACCTCATGATTTTCATCTAAAGGAATATATTTAACCTTAATTCCAATTTTCTCCTGTAAAACAAACCAAGGAAGCACATTAGAAGCATGTTCACTTTCTGTAATTAATACTTCATCATCTTTTTGCAAATGCTGTAAAAAATAACCAAAAACAATTCTATTCATTCCGTCTGTTGTTCCACTAGTAAAAACAATCTCACTAGCATAGGTAGCATGAATAAATCTCCTTATCTTCTCTCTAACTTCTTCATACATGCTATCTACCTTTTGACTAGTTGCATAATCCCCACGATGAGCATTAGCACAATATTTATTATAATACTCAGTAATTGCCTCAACCACACAATGAGGTTTTAACGTTGTAGCCCCATTGTCAAAATAAACCAAATCCTGACTTAACATAGAAAAATCTTCACGATTCATTTTATTCACCCCTTAAATCTTGAATAATCGCCAAAATTCTCGCTCTTTTCTCCATATCTACTTCCAAATTAGAAAAAATAAATCCCTTAACCAATAAACTCAATGCTTCCTGATAAGAAATCCCACGACTCATCAAATAAAAGATCTCCTCTTCACGAAATCCTCCAATAACAGAACCATGCTTAGCTATAACACTATCCTCATCAATAAACATATTAGGAACAATCCTAGCCATAACTTCTCCAAGAGTCAAAATACGACTAGTCTGATCCATTACACAATCCACATTACCTTTTTCTAAAACACTATTTACCTCTAAAATAATAGAAGATTTATCCAACCCAATACATTTATTTCGAATATCACTAGAAACCAAATTCGCATTATGATTTACAGTAATATGATATTCTTCACATCCTCTACTGATACTAGAAAAGCCTAAATTAAAAATTGCTTTTTCTCCATCTAAATCAATTACCGTATTCTCAACCACATTTTGATTATAATAAAATTGAAATAACATCAACTGACTATTCTTCTCTAAAACATAATGATTACAAACAGCCAAATCATTATCAATACTACCAATAAATACTTTAGCAACAATCCCTGGAAGTACTCTCAAGAAAAGATTAACCCTACAACAATTCTCATACCAAATTTCATATTCACCATTTTTCTTTAAACAAATCTTTCCATTCAAAACAGAAAATACTTCATCTTCATAATCCTCCAAAATATCATTATGAATAATAATTTTATGCATTTTCCAAATCCTCTTCTAAATACTTAGAATAACCATTCTTTTCAATATCAAAAGTCAAATGATAATCTCCCGTTTTAATAATATGATGATTTCCAAGAATATGAACGTAATCCGGTTTCAAATAATCTAAAATCATAGAATAATGCGTAATAATTAAAATAGCAACATCAGGATGTTCAGACATATATTGTTTTAAATTTTCACAAACAATACGCAAACTATCCACATCAAGTCCGCTATCCAATTCATCCAAAATAATAAAACTAGGTTCCAATAATTTAATTTGAAGAACTTCATTTTTCTTCTTCTCTCCACCACTAAAACCTACATTTAAACTACGATGAACTAAATTCTTATTCATTTCTAGCTCTAAAGTAGCCTTTTCTACTTGCTGAATAAATTGATATAACCCAACTCTCTCTTCTCTTTTCCTAGCAATCGCTGTCCTTAAAAAATCTTGATTACTAACGCCATCAATTTCCATTGGAGACTGCATCGCTAAAAAAATTCCTTTTCGACTTCTTTCATCAACAGGTAACTTCTTTATTGACTCTCCATCAAAAAGAATATCTCCTTCTAAAACATGATAATGATTATCTCCCATAATAACTCTTGATAAAGTACTCTTACCAACACCATTAGGGCCCATAATTGCATGAATTGTACCCGGAGCAATTTCTAAGTTCAAATGATTTAAAATAATTTTCTTATCCACTTCTACAACTAAATCTTTGATTTCTAACTTCATTTTTTCATCACCACTTTCAAAGTAATTTTATTATATCACAAAAAATATTTTTTTTTAAATATACAAATAAAAAAAACTAAAGATAAGGACTGAACGATCTCCCTTTTTTAGTTTTTGTTAATTTTTGAATAGCTTTCATCTCTACTGTTCGAACAGTTTCTCCAGTAACACCATATTCAGAAGCAATACGCCGTAATGTCATTGGCTCATCAATCTGATATCCAGCTCTTTTTAAAAGAATATCTTTTTCTCGCTCAGAAAGTACTTCATCCATATAATCTAACAAAAGTTGAAAATCATATGAGAAAATAGCTTCTTTTTCAATATTAACCTTTTTATCTTCCAATACATTCAATAAAGAAAGCCCTTCATCAGAATCACTACTTCCTCCAATATTGCCACTAGATGAATTATGAATCTTAGTCACTACATCCAAAGACTGACAAATAATATTACTCCTATCTTGAAAATAAGGAACTTTTTTCTTACTCTTCTTTCCAAGTTTTTTAGCCATTTTTTCTACAGAAATTTTCTCCCCATTTAAAGAAAAATAATCATTAGAAATTTTCATAGCTTTATTTTGAATAGCAACATCATTTCTAGAAACACTAAGAGAATTAAAATCTAAATATGCACTATCAAACACATATTTTTGTATCCAAAAATAAGAATAACTGGAGAAATAAACACCTCGGCGAACATCATATTTTCTAATAGCATGATCAAGGCCAAGCACACCACTTTGAAATAAATCTTCAAAATTCCAATAACCAAATTTTTTTTCAACAAAAGCTTGAACCAATTTCAAATTATGTAGTTGAAATTGATAAAAAGCTTCACTATAAGAAATATACATCAAAATTTGCTCTCTTAATTCAGCCGAACTCAATAATTCACACTTTTTCTTTTCAACAATTCCAATATCTTCATACGATGGCAAAATTCCATTTAAAATTTCTTTTTGATATTCAAAAAGAATCGTTTTAAATTTCTTATCAAAATTAGACATTCGATTACATTTTTGATAAAAAGAAGAAAAACAATCAATCAAATACTCCGCATCATCTAAGTTTTGGATAGAAGAAAAAATCTTAAATAAATCAAGAGTAATAAAATCATCCTCTTCACCTTTCTCAAAAATCTGAATATACTTTCTATTCAATAAATGAAATCCATAATATACTTCCTCAAAAACAGATAATAATCCTTCATTATAAGATTTTTCATTTTCCTTTATTTCTTTTTGACGATTGTTATGCTGTTCAAATATTTGAATAAAATCATCAAAAAAATCATTTTTATCACAAGTAGCTAAATAATAACCATACTTCTCCCAAATAGGTAATAAAATTTCATATTCAAATTGTGAAGAAACACTTTGCCTAATTAACTCAGAAATTTGTGCATCTACAACTCCTTTAGTATATAAATCAATCATTTTATGATAAGTCTTCATATCAATTTTTTCAACAGAAATCAACCATTGCTTCAATTCATCATTCATCAAATTTCATCCTCCCCGAAAAAAGTAAATTTTATTCTATTACAAACAGTAAAAAATGTCAACACCATGATAACAAAAAAATCCTCGACTAAACAAAGTCAAGGACACAAAATTTAATAACTACATATTTGCTTGCTTCCTAAAAAGCAAAACAAAACAACCTGAAAAAATTAAAATACCTAAAGCAATCAAAATATTTAAAGATCCCGTTTTGGGATTCTCTAAAAGATTCCCATCTTTATCTAAAGTAATCCACGTTACCTTAGCTACAATCTCATCATAATGATCATCTTCATCAGAATACTTAAAAGTATACTCCCCATTACGATCAAATTGATAAGTAGTTTCATTAGCTTTACAAGTTTTATTTTTAAAATTTAACACGGCAACAACAGAAGAAGAAGTATTTGTTGTCGTAGAATAAGTAATATATGGTTCACAAATTTTAGATACCTTCTTTACCTCCGTAACAGTAACACTACAAGTTGCTTCTTTACCGCCATCTTCTGTTACAGCCGTAATTACTGCTGTTCCTTTTCCAACCGCTACCACTTTCCCATCACTAACTGTGGCAACTCCAGTATTACTTGATTTCCAACTAACCGATTTATTTGTGGCATCAATTGGTAAAACAGTAGCATTCAAATCAGTACTTTCTCCCAATTTTAATGTTAAAACTGATTGATCAAGTTCAATCGAAGAAACATAAATAGTTGGTTGAATAACCTCAGCATCACTAACAACAATAGTACTTGAAGCTGTCTTTGTCCTGTCCGCTGTTGTAACTGTAATCACTGCTGTCCCTTTTCCAACTGCCTCTACTTTTCCATCACTAGTAACTGTAGCAACCTCAACATTACTTGACTGCCAAACAATAACCTTATTTGTAGCATTCTCTGGTAAAATCTTTGCCACTAAAGTTGACGTTTCTCCCTTTTTCAAATTAACAGTTGCTGGATTAAGAGAAATCGACGTTACTGCAACTTCAGAACTAGTATCTTCTGTTACAACAATAGTACTCGAAGCTGTTTTTCCTCCATCTGCTGTCGTAACTGTAATCACTGCGGTTCCTTTTCCAACCGCTTCCACTTTCCCATCACTAACTGTAGCAACTCCAGTATTACTTGATTTCCAACTAACCGCCTTATTTGTAGCATTTGTTGGCAAAACCGTTGCCACTAAAGTTGACGTTTCTCCCTTTTTCAAATTAACTGTTGCCGGATTAAGAGAAATCGATGTTACCGCAATTTCAGAACTAGTATCCTCTGTTACAACAATAGTACTTGAAGCTGTTTTTCCTCCATCTGCTGTCGTAACTGTAATCACTGCGGTTCCTTTTCCAACCGCTTCCACTTTTCCATCACTAACTGTAGCAACTCCAGTATTACTTGATTTCCAACTAACCGCCTTATTTGTAGCATTTGTTGGTAAAACCGTTGCCACTAAAGTTACATTTTCTCCTCTTTTTAAACTAACAGTTTCTTTATCCAACACTACTCCAGTTACAGAAGTAGAAGAACTATCATTTCCAACTACAGTAACCCTACAATTCGCTTCATACCCACCATCATACGTCACCGCCGTTATAACAGAAGTCCCAACCTCTTTGGCTGTAATTTTACCATAAGTATTCCCAACAATTTCTGGATTACTATTCTTCCAAATCACACCATTATCACTTGCATTAGATGGAGTAACTTGAGTAGACAAAGTAAATTCTTCCCCTACCTTTAGAGTAACTTCTGTCTGATTAATAGAAACCCCAGTAACAGAAATCATAGGAGTACTAGGACCACTATCACTTAGATTTAAAGATTCAATAATTGGATAATTATATCCCCAAGCAGCTGTTGGATTACTAGAAAGTAAAGATACATCGGCCTGAGATCTAGTAGCCATCACTTTCATATTACCATAATCATCCCACAAAAACGTAGGTATACCAAATAAATCAAGTTGATGCCTAAATTCAGATAATATCTTTGCCTTTTTCTGAATATATTCAGTAGTAGGTGGCTGTGCTTTCGTCGTTGAATCAGAACCAACAGGCCAATTATCAATACCATACTCTCCTAAAATAACCGGAATTCCATTATCTAAAAATTTATGTTTCAAAGTTTTTCCCAACCAAGTAATCACTTGACCACCATTATCAGTAAGCTTGTAGTAATGAACCCCTAATATAGCTTTAGGATCATTATTAGGAATTTGATAAAAATATAATGATCCACCCTTTTCTGCCCAGACTGGATCAGAATTGTAAGCACTACAAATTAAATAGCGATTTAAATTATTCCCCCCCTGTGACCTTATAGTATCTACAAAATCTTTATTAAGCTTATTAACAATTCCACAAGTATCATTCGTACCACCAACAGTACAAGTTGTTGGATAATAAGGATTTTGTTGCGACGTATCAATAATTTCATTAAATCCTTCAAATATCAATTTTAAACTTTTATTTTTAAATCTTTCTCCAACTTGTTTCCAAATATCCACTAAATATTTTTTACTAGCATCATAATTCGAAGGATTCGCTGAGACCTTACATCCACCAGTGATACTTCCGCATGTCCCAGTAGATTCATACATAACAGGATCAATAACAACATATAATCCAGCATCCAAAGCAGTATCAACAATATTTTCTAAATAATCTAACCATGCTGAATCAATAGTATTATTATCTCCACTAACTTTATGATAAGAAGCCATAGGAATTCGAACAGAATTAAAACCTGTTTTTTTAACAAAATTAAAAAACTTCTCTAATCCATCATCTCCAGCAGGAAGCCCATTATACCCTAAAGCATTCTGTGAATCAAAAGAATTGCCTACATTATACCCATTTCCAAGTTTTAAAAGCAGACTCTGCATTTCTGAAGATAAATTTTTATTAACAGCCAAATAATCATTTTTTTGAACAGTTTGAGTATAATTCCCCTCCTTAAAATCTAAATAAATTAAATAGAAAAAAGAAAGTCCAACAATCAAAAAAATAATTATGACTATACTTCTCTTAATTTTTTTCCTTTTCATATTCACTCCACCTATTCTATACTCAAGGATAAACCAATTTCTATAAAATGTCAATTTCAAAATTATTCCACTAAAAATAAAAAATAGATCAAAAAAGATAACATATACTTTAATGAGGTGAAACATGAAAAATCAAAAACTAAAATTCATCAAATTCATTGCTATCATAGGAATATTTCTTCTCTCATTTCCCAGCCATTTCATTTATAAGTTCTTTCCAAATATCTTAATTTCATTCTTTTTTCCTGTAAACGAATCAATATTTGAACACTTAAAAATACTTTTTACTTCCACTTTACTATACGGAATAATTGATTATTATCTTCTAAAAAAGAATAGCATTTCCTTTCATAACTTTTCCTTTCAATTATTTCTAACAAGTACCTTATCAATCATTATTTTTCTTTTAATTTATCTTCCCGTTTACTACACAGTAGGAGAAATTCTTCCACTTACACTTATCATCATGCTCTTTACTTACTTTTTAAATCAACTAATTTCCTATTACATTCTACTTCTCCCCAAAATACCATATCTAAATTTTTTATCTATTTTCTTTATTATACTAATTTATATCAACTTCATTATTTTAACCTATTCTCCCCCTCATACTGATCTTTTTAAAGATACAATCACAAATACTTATGGAATCAAAAAAGAATAAAAAAATTATAAAGGAAAAACTCCCTTATAATTTTTTTGATGTTCTAACCATCTGAGCAGAATATCCCATTTCATTATCATACCAAGCAACAACTTTCACCAATTGCTTTCCATCTACTTCAATAACATCAGTTAAATTTGCATCCACAACAGCACCACAAGTAGAGGAAATAACATCACTAGAAACAATCGGATCCTTTGTAAAGTGAAGTGTTTCATTAACATTTTTAACAAATAATTCATTAATTTGTTCTACAGAGACATTTTCTTTTAACTCTAAAGTTAAATCAACTAAAGATCCATCACTAACAGGAACCCGCATTGCACTTCCCTTCAATTTTCCGTTCAAACTAGGAATAACTTTACCAATAGCTTTCGCTGCGCCTGTTGAAGTAGGCACAATATTCATTCCACAACTTCTTCCACGCCTAGCATAAATTCCCTTTTTATGTGCAACATCTAACGTTACTTGATCATTCGTATAAGCATGAATAGTAGTCATATATCCCTTTACTATTCCATACTCTTTTTCTAAAACATTCAAAACAGGTGCTAAACAATTTGTTGTACAACTAGCAGCACTAATAACTTCTTCTGTACCATCTAATATATCATCATTAACATGATAAACAATTGTCTTCACATCTCCCTTAGCAGGAGCAGAAATAATTACCTTCTTTGCTCCAGCCGTAATATGAGCATATGCTTTCTCCTTATCCACAAATTTCCCAGTACACTCAAAAACAACATCTATTCCAAGGTCACCCCAAGGAAGTTTGGCTGGATCAGTTTCACTAAAAACCAAAACATGATCTCCACCAACAATAATTCCCTCCTCATCTGAAGAAATATCTTTTTCATCATATCTTCGATGATTAGTATCATATTTAAGTAAATAAGCAAGTTGTTCACTATCAGTCAAATCATTTATAGCAACAACTTCCAATTCAGGATCATCCATCATCAGACGAAAAACTAATCTTCCAATTCGTCCAAATCCATTAATTGCTATTCTTTTCATTTTATCATCCTCCCATTTTAATCTTATCAAAAAGAAAAGAAATATTCAATATAATATACATGGACGTAACCAAACAAAAAGAAAAGAATACAATAAAAATGATAAAAGGAGGAATTATGAAAAAGAAAATTTTAATCATCTGCTTAATCATATTTTTCTTTATCTGTCTAATTTTAGGAATAACTCATATAAAGAAAAATAAAAATGATAGCAACTTAAAAAAAGTTACTTTAACAGAAGTAACACACAGTATTTTTTATGCCCCACAATATCTAGCAGACAAACTAGGCTATTTTAAAGAAGAAGGATTAGATGTAGAAATTACCTTATCAGCAGGTGCTGATGCAGTTATGGCCGCTGTTTTATCAGGAGATGCTGATATTGGTTTTTGTGGCACTGAAGCAACAATCTAACTTGCTACCAAAAAACGAAAAAAATTAATCCAAAACAAACAAAATTACAACAGAAGAAACAAGCAATATTGCTGACAAAATGAAAACAATCACAGGTAAACTAATAAAGGCATTTTTCCTACTCCTAGAACTTTTTACTAATGATTTTACATTACGATTAATTAAAGTTGGATTATACCCCATATAATTAGCGGCATCCTTAGCATATTCCTCTTCTTGAACACCAGCCCTATTCCCGTTCTTCTTCAAAATAGGACGATCAACATCTCCACGATAAACATTATCCTTAACTACCCTACTTTCATTAATTGATGAAACATCCTTATCACTATTTTTAAACTCATCTACTTTCACCTTTTCTTCTTCTATTTTAACAGCAAAATCTTTTTCAGTATTTTCTACCAGTTTCAATTCTGGACTAGGTTTTTCCTCAAGAAGATCACTTTTATCAGTAGTATTATTAGAAGTAGATAAAGATGATAATAACTCATCTGGAAGAACAGCCTCTTCTTTTTTAGGAAAATATTGGATTTCCCCTACTAAATTTAACTTTTCAATAATCATCCTACATTGCTCATCAAAAGAATGATCAGGAACTAAAAATATAATATGATCGGATACTTTTATACTTTCCTTACTCTTTCTATGATAATGCTTAAACACCGCATCACGAATCAAATTAACATCTATAACTCCCGTTGCATTAATATAAACATTTCCATCATTTTGACCCTTATACTCTCTATCACCTAAAACAATATAAAATTGACAAACTTTATCCATAACATCACCAATACCTTCTAATTTACATTTAATATTATAACACTATAGACCTAAACTTGTAAAATAAATTAACCAAAAAAATGCTTCTTTACATCATAAACACTTTAAACAAATATTCTCCCTCTAACGGAGAAATAACAATTTTAAAAAAAGGACATTGCTTATAAATTCGCTCCAAAAGTTCCTCTTTAAAAGAACAACATTTAGGACAAAGATAATAAGAATATAATCGATCTTTATATTTTTTTTGTTTATGAATAAAATACTGATGATGCCTTAAGCAGTAAAGTTTTCGATCGTAAATAGCCTTCTTTTTCCCTCTTTTTCCAATAATTTCCTGAACCTTATTCCAAATCTTTTCCCCAATAATAGGAGGAACTTTATCATAATCCTGATAAATAATCCACTCTTCTTCAGCTATTTTTTCCCGAGTACTTTTTTTATAATCAACAACGCGACTCTTTCCTCCACAATAATACCCTTTATACTTATAATTCATAAGAATTCTCCTAATTCCACTACTATCAATCTTTTTTTGAAAACGAGAAAAAACCATTTCTGATATCTCACGATAATTATATTTTCCTGTAACAAACCATAAAAAAATATTACGAATAATTAATGCTTCTTCAGGACAAATCACTAACTTTCCATAACTTTTATTATAACCCAGTATATTATTATTTCCTAAAACAACTCCCCTTTTTATAGATTGACCAAGACCAAATTTAACACTCTCAGATAACTTTCTTAATTCATCTTGGGCAATACTAGCCATTAAAGTCAAACGAAATTCACTATCAGAATAAAAAGTATTAATATTATCATTCAAAAATATTACCCCAACACCATGTTTCAATAAAAGTTCTGTATAATAAAGACTATCCATTGTATTTCTAGCAAATCTTGAAACACTTTTCGTTAAAATTAAATCAAAACACCCTTTCTTTCCCTCTTCTATCATCCTAAGAAAATTTTCTCTCTTCCTCACTGCCTTACCACTAATTCCCTCATCTAAATAGCCACTAATCATTTTCCAATTAGAAAAACGAGCAATATAATGAGTAAAATAATCCACTTGATTCACAAGACTAGTTACTTGTTCAAGATGATCAGTACTTACCCTTGCATAATAAGTTACCCTAAGAGGTAACTCATAAATGGTCTTTCCTTTAGAAAGCAATAATTTAATATTCAAAAAAACTCCCTCCTATAATAGAACTATGAACAAAAAAAAAGAATATACTAGTATAATCTCATCGGATTTACTGCATATCCTCCTCGATAAGGCTCACCAATATATAAACAAAAATGCAAATGAGTTCCCAAATATGGACTAGCACTAGTTGGTACAGGAATAACATTTCCTGTATTTCCCATAGAAGCAATCACTTGTCCCTTTGAAACAGTATCCCCCACTTTAACATGAATATCTTTTAAATGCATATAAACAGTATAATAATTCGAAGTACCATGACGAATAACAACATAATTTCCTCCCTTACCATTACAAGAAAGATCGCCCGGTGTACATCCAGCCTTTATCATCGTCACCACCCCATTATTAGCAGAATAAATATTGGTTGCATATCCCTTAAAAATATCCAAAGCCTTATGTGAAGCACTATAATAGGTAGTAATTGTATAACCAGAATCAGTAGGCCATGCCCAAGTATCTGAAACAGAAGAATTTGAAACAGGAGTAGGTGTAGCACTAGAACTATTATTACTTACACTAGTAACATTTGTATCCTGATAAACAACCTTATCATAATCGACATCAAGAACACCAATCTCATTTACAGACAATTGATTACTATAATCAATAAACAAAGAATTCAAACTATCATTATCAATAAAAATAATCACAACCAAAAGAACAACCATAAACGATAAAATTAAAATACTAAATCTCTTCGTAATCTCTTTCATCAAACCACCCCAAACTTGTCCTATATTCTACCCCCTTTTTTCCTATTTGTCAACTATTAGTAAAATTAAAAAAGAAAAGTACTAAAAAAGTATTTTAAAGAAATAAATTTCTTCTCTCAATCAACAACCTATGTCTATAACAAAGGAGAAAAAGACTACCCTGTCACCTTTGCAGGACTTACGAAAAGAGATGGATCCTTTATTGTCTCAAGAAAAAAAATAGAAAATTTTACCCTAAATGATTTAAAAGGAAAACATATCATTGGTGGAAGAAAGGGTGGAATGCCAGAAATGACCCTAGAATACACCCTAAAACAAAATGGAATCGACCCTAAAAAGGATTTAAACATTGACACTTCTATCGCTTTTTCAGCTATGTCAGGAGCCTTTATAGGAGGAACAGGAGATTTTGTCACATTATTTGATCTCAATGCACAAAGAAAAAATCTCCTCATCAAATCAAAAAAATACTAACTTGATATCGCATCAAGTATCTCCTCGTTCCTCTAGTCTCATTCCCCCTCTTAAAAGAAAAATTTTCCACCCATTCTTTTTTCTCATAATCATCCATAAAATTTCGAAAATAAATTTTTAAAGAAATCAAATCTTTTTCTTCTTCTACGGAAGATACCAAAATTTTCTCTAAAAAAAGATCATAAATCTGATTAAAAATCCATTTCTCATCAAACTCTTCTTCCATTATCTTCATTAAATAGAAAAAATCAAAATCTTTTTTTAAATTTATTTCTTCCTCTTCTAACTTAACAAGTTCCTTATCATAACTGGCATTTTTCAAAGAAAAATCTTGAAAAGAAAGATTAGTATTTAAACAAATTTCCAATAAATCCTCCTTTTTCTTTCTAATTTCCTTCTCTCTAGAACAAATTTTCTTTTTCTCTTCACTTCTAAAACCTTTCCATACTTTTTGATAGAGCTCTATTAAAAATTGAAAAATAAATTTCTTTTCTAGCGAAAAATGTTCTAAAAAACTTCCCAATATTTGAAACAATTCACTCTCACGAATACTTGAAATAGCACAATATTTCTTTCCTTTCGTTAAATAAAAAGAACAAAACCAAGATACTTCTTTTAAAGAAGTACAAGTGCACCTTCGATGAAATAAAGCCTGATCTTTTTCACACCAAATTTTTCCACTCAATAAATAATGATGAAAATAATTCTTTTTATCTAAAATACTATTACCAAAACGAATCTTTCTCTTTTCTAAACGTTCATTAGCCATATTCCATAACTCTTCCGAAACAATAGGAGGAACTTTCTCTACATCCAAATAACAAACCCACGCCTCTTTCGGAATCATTCTTACTTTTCCTAACATATAATCTACAACTTCTGTTTTTCCTCCACAATAAAAACCCTTATATTTAGGATTACTAATCATCCGAGAAAGCGTAGAACTTCGAAAGTTCTTTCCCCGAGAAGTATTAATTTTTTCCAAATCTAAAATCTTAACAATTTCTGAAAGAGACTTCAAAGATATTGCATACAACTCATATATTCTTTTAACAATTAATGCCTCTTGTTCAACAATAATTAACTTTCCATTTTTCTTACGGTATCCATAAATTATACTATTTCCCAAAATATTTCCCTTTTGAATAGCACAATTCATTCCAAATTTTACCCTTTCAGATAATCTTCTAATCTCATCTTGCGCAAGAGATGCCATAATCGTTAATCGAATTTCACTATCAGAAAAAACTGTATTAATATTATCATTAACAAAATAAACAGCAACCCCATACTTTAATAATTCCCTTGTATATTTTATGCTATCTACTGTATTTCTAGAAAATCTAGAAATCTCTTTCGTAATAATTAAATCAAAAAATCCTCTTTTAGCATCCTCGATCATTTGCATAAAACAATCTCTCTTATAATCAGTAGTACCACTAATCCCATCATCAACATACCCTGAAACATAGACCCAATTAGGATTGGTTAAAATCATCTTTTCAAAATGTTCAGTCTGATTTTTTAAAGAGTTTTGTTGCACCAAATGTGTAGTGGATACTCTAGAATAAGTTGTCACTCGTAACTTCATTTCAAAAAGAGAAAGCCCCTTATCTAAAAGAGTGCGTACATGATATAAATCCAATTTATTTTTTCTCCAACAAGGATAACTTCTTAACAATCTCTTTCATCGTACGTTGATAAAAGGAATAAGATATTTTATCTTTTTCATAAAGCTTTTGATTCATTTTTAAAGCAACAGATAAATAAAGTAAAGAAGAATCAATAGAATTTTTCAATAAAATTCACCTCTATTAATAATATTTAAAAAAAAAGAACAATAGAACTTAATCTATTATTTCTCTTTTTCTAAATCAACAGCCTTTAAAGTAAACAAATAAAGATTCTTATCTTGTAAAATATAAAAATGCGCCTTTTGCCTTTTCATCACTGAATAATACATAATAGGAAGCCTCAAATTATCACGAACATCCAATAATTCATTAAAACTCTTAATCTTCATTACCTGATAATCTTCAAAATCAGGCAAAGTAGAAGTCTCTACAATCAATCGATCATATTCCTTTAAAATTTTCCCTAAAAACTGATCATATTTACTTTTCTTTCCTAAAAGAATTCCCACCATTCTCAACACAATAATAATATACAAAATAGAAAAAACAACTGCGGCTATACCAACACCAAGGAAAACTCCATTAGAAATAGAAAATTCACTTTTCGTAATCACATGATTCTCTTGACTTTTTACTCCACTAGTATCCATTTGAATTTGAATTGCCTTTTGCGATAAAGGAATTTTTATTAAAACTCGACTCATAGAAGGAATAGAATACTCAGATGGCATTTGATGATAAACTAACAAATACACTTCTAAATAACTACTAGCATCAATCCCATATTGTGCCTTAAATTTAGTTGCAATATCATTATAATACCGATAATCTATATCAATATTCCTATTTAAAGAAGAATACTTTCCATTCTTTTCAATAGAATCATTAGTTTTCGTTTGAATAACATATTTCTTTTCATAATATTTGGAAGAATTTTCCTCATCAACAATCACCAAATTAGCAAAGATTTCATAACTCAAATTCTGAACTTGCTCGTCTTTACTCACCATAAATTGATAAGAAAAATCCAAAGGAATCTTTTGAATCAAACCAGCAACGTAAGACATATTCTTTCCTAAACACTTATCTTCATAAAATTCATTTTCACTCAAACAAACAGAATAATTAACATTTCCATTTTCATTAAAAGAAATAGTATCTTCTTTAATAATATCTAAAGAATGAACTATACACTCTAACCCCATTCCAAAGAAAACAACAAACAAAATAAAATACATAATCAATCGAGAAGTAAAAGAAATATATATTCCACCAAAAGATTTCTTTTGCCCCACTTTCTTCTTTATCTTTTTCTCTTTCTTTTTCATCACTCTACCACTTTCTACCACATTTCATTCAATAACACTGTTGGATATCCTAAAAGCGGAATCTTAAATTTTACAAGACCAACAACTTCATCTTTCGTAATTTTCCAACGATCAGGATTGGCATTTGCATCTCCCTTAGTATAAATAAAATATCCATCATCCACATCAACAATCCGATATATTCTATGAACAATAACAACTCCATTATAACGATAAGCAATAACATCTCCTTGTTGAAATTGTTTTTCCTTTTGATCAACGATAACAACATCCCCTTTAGACAATAACTTTTCCATGGAACCACTCGCTACAGCAACAGTATAATACCTAAAATATCCAGAAACAGCATATACTAAAATTGCCATTAAAATACCAGCACCTAAATAAGTAATCATTTCCAGTTTTATCTTCTTAAATCTTTCAACAATAACCTCCTCTGTTCGATCATTAGATAACCACTTTTTAACTCGAAAAAGAACAATAGTAGGAAGTAACAAAAAGATCAGAGAATAAAAATACTCATTTGGATTAGGCACAATTGGTAAAAGATAAGGATATAACTTCACTATAAATAAATAACAAATACTAGGAAAATAACCAAAATGAAATCCTAAATAAGTACATAAAATATTTTCCGTAATAGAAGGTAAAAAAGTCAACGCTACCAATAAAAATATTTCTCGATTAAACTGAAAAACATGTGCCGAAAAAGGAATAGTATTATCCATAACAATAAAGAAAAAACAAACAAAGCCCATTAATACTTTAGACTCACTAGCCTTCATTACCAATTGATAACGAAGAAACTCCTTAAGCAAAATATAAATAATAAGAGGAAAAACAAACTGAAAAAACCGACTAACAGTAAAATAGTTTTCTCCTCGAGCAAAAGAAGTAAAAATTCCCAAAACATAATAAAGTAAAAAGAAAAAAATTAAAGTAATAAATATTTCTAAAACAATATCTTTCTTATACCTATGTCGATCTTTTTCAACCCCAAATAAAAAATAAGAAAAAACAATCAAAACCAGTAAAAGAACATCTAAAAACTGCTGAGTTAAAACATGAAAAATAAAACTATTGGCCAAAAAGAATAAAATGAAGAGAAACAAAAATGCCATCAATCGAAAATAACTTTTCTTCATTTTCAAATCTCCTAACATAAATGACACGCTAAGACGTGTCATTTTTAATCTACTGAACTATAGTTTAATGTAACACTACCAAATGATACATCAAAATCGCCATCAGCTCTAGCAGCATCAGCAGCATATTCAAGAGTAACAGTAACTGTTTCTCCAACATTCTTAGCCAAAGAATGACTACTAATTGAACCAATACCACTAGAAGTTTCAGCTTCATTTCCAACTTTAACTTTTAATGAAATTCCCTCACAAGCTTTTTGAACTAAAGCATCAGTAGTTCCAGCTTTTGCTTTACAAACCTTATTAGAGGTCTCTCCAGCAACATTAGCATAAACAATACTTTTTAAAAATGCCTCTAACTCTCCAGCATTATAAGCATAAAAAGTATATACTGCTTTCTGTCCAGGTTCCTTAAAAGTTGCACTTAAATTACTAATAATTGGATTATTACTGTTGTCAATGGTTGCTGTTGTTGCTGTAATTGACTCTGGTGTCACTGTTGGTGTAATATCATTTGCTAAAACCTCTGTCTTAGAACTTGAAAAATCAACATTTAAAGTACTAGCATCGGGATTAACCGTAGCGCTAGATTTAATTTCTAAAACATTAGAAAAAGCAGCAAATCCAACAGATACACCTACAATACCAACAATTAAAGCAAGTAAAGCAACAAATTGACCTGATCTATTTTTCTCCATCATTCTCCTCCTATTCTACATAGAATATAATAACATCTTTTTTTTATTTTATCAAGAACTTTTTGCTCATCAAAAAAGCACTTTTTTTTCTAAGCATTAATTGAACCTAATGCACTAGAATTACAAAAACAAAATTTAGGATACACCGTTGCCTACCTAGGAAGCTTAGGAGGAGAAGTTCCATACACTGCCTACAATGCAAGAAAAAGCTACATCCAAAAAAATCCAGACATCATCAAAGGATTCTCCAACGCAATTAATAAAGCCCTAAATTATGTTGCCAAAGAAGACGCTACAACAATCGCTAATCACATCATAGATTACTTCCCAAACACTTCCTTAAATGATTTAATTACTATTGTAGATGAATACAAAAAAGGAGATGCTTGGAAAAATAGCACTTCTATCAACGAAGAAGAATGGAAACATATTCAAGATATCATCATCTCTGCAGGAGAATTGGACACCTATGCCCCTTATCAAGATTTAATCGACACAACCTACTTTCAATCATGAACAATACCATTCTAGAAGTAAAAAACTTATCCAAAACATATTACACCAAAGAAAAAGAAATCCTTGCTATTGATAACATTAGTTTTCCCTTAAAAAAGAACAAAATCACAGCAATTATAGGTCCATCAGGATGTGGAAAAACAACTCTCTTAAATATTATTGGTTCCCTAGAACCAAAAACAAGCGGAGAAATTGCCTTTCAAGGAAATGATCCCAAAATCGGCTATATGTTTCAAAATGATTGCTTATTTCCATGGTTAACAATCCTAGATAACTGTCTCTTAGGCCTAAAAATCAAAAAAGAGCTTACCACCAAAAAAAAAGAAGAAGTAATCTCCCTCTTAAAAAACTATGGCTTAAAAGACTTTATCAATAGCTATCCAACCAGTCTATCAGGTGGTATGAAACAAAGAGTTGTATGTATGTGATAAAGACACAAATGTTAAATAATGTCTTCACTATATTCATACACAGGTATGAATAAGGTATAGACATTAGTGCAATAATTAAGTAAGTAACTTATAACTAAAAGAAAAGAGGCAAAAAATATGTTATTAGATAATAATACAAAAAAAGTAATTGAATTAGTTGGTATGTTTGATGATTTAAAGAAAATTGATAAAATAAGACTTGCTATATACTTATTAGAAAATAAAAACTTTAATATTAATTTTAATGTTAAAGATATAATAATTTTATTAAAAGAAGTATTAAACAAATTAGATCCAAATTATAGCAAAACTATTATAAATTTTTCTAAATATAAACATTTATTATTTCTTTCAGCCAAATATTTAGAGCTAACTGATATTGAAAAGAAGAAATTCACTATTGAAATGTTATTTAATATTTATGAAACTAACTTTGATGATGAAAACATAAACAAAGAAATTAATAATCATTTATATGTATATGATTATTGTTATTCATTAATGAATAAGTAACTAAAACCCTAGTAGTCATTATTGACTATTAGGGTTGTTTTTTTATTGTTCGTTTTTAAAATATTACGAGCAAAAATTGTAATTTAATTTTTTATTTCATTAATGATATTAGATATTGCAGTGATTATCCAAAATAAAGAAACCATGATTAGTCCAACTTTCCAAAACATCCCTAATTCTGCAATAAAAATAAATGTATATAATGCAAATAAAGATAATAATAATTCTATTATATTTAAAATCAACTTTTTTTTCATAATCACATCTCACTTTCAAATGCTATTTATCTAACAAATCACTAAATTGGAATTTAGCAATTACT
>CAKPLX010000012.1 GCA_934167785.1 uncultured Bacilli bacterium | reverse complement strand
GCAAAATGTATAGTCTAAAATTAAAACTTTTTTAAAAATTGTGTAATTTCTTTAATATTGTACTTTTGATTATGTTCCTTAATATAAAATGGCTTATTTGATATTTCATTAACTTTGTATTCAAGTATTGTAAGAGTAGTAGGATATGTAATTTGGTATTCAGTAGGTATTATTACTTGTAGATTGGTGTGCAATATAGTTTTTATTTGTCCTAATTTAACCTTATATTTAAATTCTTTTAAAATGTCGGTTAAATCTTTATTAGCTTTTAAATTTGCAATTACTTTAAATTCAAGCATGAAAAAAGTCCTCCTTTCTAGAAAGAGAACTTTTAAAGTTTTATATAAAATAAAAACTCACGAACAATTAAGTCCGTAAGTTGATTTCAAATGGAGCAGGTGATGAGAATCGAACTCACGTCAGGAGCTTGGAAGGCTCTTATTCTACCATTAAACTACACCTGCAATAAATATTATTTTTTTCGTTCAACTCCCTGAACACATTTACAATTATAAAGGATTAAAAACAAAAAATCAAGTATTTTTAGTTAATTTATAGAAAAAATTTTAAATATAGGGTATAATTCTAACTAGGTGATACAAAATGTTTGAAAATTTAAGCGATAGATTACAAAATGTAATGCATAAAATTAAAGGTTATGGAAAAATAACAGAAGAAAATATCAATGAAATGATGAGAGAAATTCGATTATCTCTTTTAGAAGCAGATGTTAATTATAAAGTAGTCAAAGAATTTACTAATAAAGTCAAGGAAAAAGCATTAGGTACAGATGTAAATGCCAAACTTTCTCCAGGAGAAGAGTTTGTTCGCATTGTTCGAGATGAATTAACCGAACTATTAGGTGGTGAAAGTGTTGAATTAATTACGGATAAAAATCCAACCATTACCATGTTAGTCGGATTACAGGGATCAGGAAAAACAACAACAATTGGAAAATTAGCAAACTATTTAAGAAAAAACTTCAAAAAGAAGCCTCTTTTAGTGGCTTGTGATGTTTATCGACCAGCTGCAATTGATCAATTGAAAACAATTGGTAAAGAACTAAATATTGAAGTATACACAGAAGGAAAAAAAGATCCTGTTGAAATTACTAAAAATGCCATAACTTATGCCAAAGAAAATCAGTTCGATTACATTTTAATTGATACAGCAGGACGTTTACAAATTGATGAAAAATTAATGGATGAATTAATTCAAATAGAAAATGCAATTTCGCCAAATGAAACTTTATTAGTTATTGATGCGATGATGGGGCAAGATGCAATCAATGTAATTACCGGCTTTTCTGATAAATTACCATTAACAGGAGTTATTTTAACCAAATTAGATGGGGACACAAGAGGTGGAGTTGCACTATCTGTTCGTCATTTAACCAATTTGCCAATTAAATTCATAGGAGTCAGTGAAAAAATGGATGGTTTAACAGAATTCCACCCCGACCGTATGGCTTCAAGAATTTTAGGAATGGGAGATATTTTATCATTAGTAGAAAAAGTGTCTGATGAAATTGATGAAAAAGATGCAGAAGATATGGTAAAGAAAATGACCAAAGGGAACTTTAATTTAGAAGACTTTTTAAATCAATTAAAGCAAGTAAAGAAATTAGGACCGTTGGAAAATTTAATCAAATTATTACCAGGTGCTAAAAAAATGGGATTAAATAATGTTAAAGTAGATCCTAAAAAAATGGCACACACTGAAGCAATTATTCTTTCAATGACCCCAGAGGAAAGAAAAGATCCTAGTATTTTAAAAGCATCAAGAAAACAAAGAATTGCAAAAGGTTCGGGAACAACTGTAACAGAAGTAAATCAATTATTAAATCAATTTGAAGAGATGAAAAAAATGATGAAAATGATGGGAAATGGTAATTTTAAATTTCCGTTTTAATCAAAAAAATTAATATTAGATAAAAACGGTTCTTCGAAATTCAATGGATCCAGCAAAATGTATTCGTTATAAAATTACTTAATATTAATTTGAAATTTTTAAAGAATGATTTAGTTTTTTAAAGTTTTAAGAAATAAAATATGATAAAAATCACATCTGAAATTTAGATGTGATTTTTTAGGACCACCGAATTTCAAAGAACCATAAAAACTCACCAAATCAAGAGGGGAGTTTTTAAATTTATAATAATAAATAAATCAAATTCTCTCATTTTTCTTAATCTGTTACCTCCTTGTGAAGAGCTTTATTAATAGCATTAGCGATGGTATCGCTTAATTTTTCTACCAAAAAGTCAATTTCTTTTGGCGTTACAATCATGTTATAGCCAATGCTATTTAAAACTTCCACAATTAACTTTTTCTTTTCTTCCTCATCAATTGTTCCTAAAATGCCAATGACTTCTTGCTTTTCTTGATTGGTTAAATCTTCATTTTGAATTGCTTGCAAATAATTTTTAGTATTTCTTGAGAAAATTAATTTATTTTCATCAAAATGTTTTTTTACATAAGAAAGATGTTTGAATAAGTAATCAATCGTATCATTAACCAAAATCGAACTTTCAACAACAGTAGGAACGCCAATTGCAATCACAGGAATGCCAATGGTATCTTGACTAATTTCGCGACGATTATTTCCAATTCCACTACCAGGGTGAATGCCAGTATTAGTTAGTTGAATCGTTTTATTAATTCGTTCAATAGAAGAAGAGGCTAAAGCATCAATAACAAGCAAAAACTGAGGTTTTATTTTAGAAATTAAGCTTAAGATAATATCAGAAGTTTCCATCCCCGTATTTGCCATTACTCCAGGACTAATCGCTGAAACACAGCGAATTCCATCCTTAACTAGAGCATTCAATAAAAAAAGATGTCTTGTAACAAGCACTTTTTCTAATACTACAGGCCCTAAAGCGTCTGCAGTACTTTCCTTATTTCCCAGTCCTACAATCATACATTCTGCTTGATTATCTATTCCAATTTTTTTCATCATCTTTTCAATCTCTATAACTAGTTGTTTTTCAATTTCTTGCCGATCTTCAAAATTAGTGATATCTTCGAACTCCAATGTAGTGTAATAGCCTTCTTTTTTATTCAATATATTTTTTAAATCTTTTGTTACCTCAATTCTAGTAACCTGCAAATTATCATTGATTCTTTCTTTTTTAAAAGCCTTATTTTCTATTTTTTCATCAATAATTAAATCTGTTCGGATATTAAAATTTTTCAGATCAATACGATTTTTCATTAGAAATTCACCTCGTTATTTATATTTTTTACAATTTTTTCATATTTTATTTGCCTTTTTTTAAAATATTTGTTAAAATTGTATGTAGTTATCTGGAAGGAGAGTGAGAATATGGCAAATGTAGCAAATGCTAAAAAGAAGATTAAGCAAATTAACAAAAGAACTTTAGAGCATACAATGTTAAAGTCAACAGTTAAGAATGCAATTAAAAATACTGATAAAGCAGTTTTAGCAGGAGATAAAGAAAAAGCTGAAAAAAGTTTAAGACTTGCAATCAAGAGTTTAGATAATGCCAAGTCAAAAGGTTTAGTTCATAAAAATAAAGTTGACAGAGAAAAATCTCGTTTAACACTAAAAGTTAACAAAATGGAAGTAAAATAGAAAAAATTACTTCTTTTTTTATTTTACGTGTGCTATAATAATAATAGAGATTGATTAGGGCTAGAAATAGGTGAGATTATGAGTTTAGGGCAAAAAATTATTATAACGGTAGGTGCTTTTGTGATAACTTTTATTACAGTATGCACTTTTTTTAAAAATGATATTGATTTTTTGCTCACTTCTCGTACCGTTGAAAGAAAATATGGAACAACTTCTGAAAATTCTTATTTTATTGAAGATCATTTTGATTATGTTGACTCTTATGAGAAAGCAGAAGTACATTCTATGAAAGAAATCGTGAATTCGATTTATTATTTGATTAATTCTGGAGTAACAAAGTCAGAACGTTATTGTGCAAAAGAGTATAAAAATTGCTATTCTGATATGGAAGCAATCTCTAGTGATACAAATATGCTAAGTATTTTAAATAATTATGTTCATCCTTTTAACAGTTTTGATAGTATTATTTTTAATTTTGATGATAATATTATTAAAATTGAAATTAAACACACTTATACAGAAAATGAAATAAAAGAATTAAATGCTAAAGTAGATGAAATTTTAGAAAAAACAGTAACCAATGAAATGAGTACAAGAGATAAAATAAAGGCAATTCATGATTATATTATTAATAATACAGAGTATGATACCTTAAAAACGAAAAATATTAATGATAAAACTTATCATTCGAATACAGCCTATGGAGTTCTAATTGAAGGCTATGGAATTTGTAGTGGTTATTCCGATGCCATGAAGTTATTTTTAGATAAATTAAATATTATTAATTACAAAATTAGTAACGATCAACATATTTGGAATTTAGTTTATTTAGATGGTGCTTGGTATCATCTAGATTTAACTTGGGATGATCCTGTTAGTGATAAAAATATTACTCGTGATAATTATTTTTTAATTACGACTAATAACTTAAAGGAATTAAATGATGATGTTCATTATTATGATGCTAATATTTTTGATGAAACCAAAAGTTAAGACAAAAAATGTCTTGCTTTTTTTTCTTTGTATTAGTATAATAATCAACAAAAAAGAAAGTGATATAATGAAAAAGTATGTTCAATATATAAATTTAATTATCATATTAGTGCTTATTTTCTTTTTAAGTATTCATCTTTTTAACGATGAAACACTTTTAGATATTGAAAATGGTTATGATAATTTTAAATTAAATCAACGTCAACGTTATGATAACAGCGATGTGATTGTGAAAAAAAATAGTCCATCAAAAGATGTGGGAAGCAAAAATACAGAAGATGATGATTCGATAAAAAATAAACAAAATTCTTCTACCCAAGAAAATACTTCAAAAGAAGATCATCAAGAAAATTTTGTTTTAGAGGTTGAAAAGTAAAAAGAAGTATGATTAGGGGGAAATATGGAATTTTATCAAAAAAGTTTATTAGAACAAAGAAAATTAAGTATTGAAGAACTAAGTCAGTATTATATGGAAAAAAGAAAATATGAATATGAAAATGGTAAGGAAATTTCTAAAGAAAGTATTGCCATTCGTCGCAAAATCCATTCTATACTATTACAAATTGTAAAAATTGATCGTCTCTTAAATCATGAAAAAGTTGTCATTTTAAAAGACGAGCGAATAAAAAATGATCATCCTAAAGTATATGCGGCTACACACATTGGAGGAAATGACATTCAAAGAACTTTTGAAGCCGTTAAAGAACCAGCCTATTTATTTTTAGGAGATCCGAAAGAACTTTATCGAGATAAAGCGGGATTATTATTGTTTTTAAATGGCACAATCTGCCTAGAAACAAGAAATAAAATAGATCGTGGTATTGCTAAAAAAAGATCGATCGAGTTACTACAAAAAGGGGGGAATTTATTAATTTACCCAGAAGGGGCATGGAATATTATGCCAAACTTACCAGTAATGAAGCTTTATAAAGGAGCAGTAAATATTGCTGTAACAACACAAGCTGATATTATTCCAGTCGCTTTAGAAGAATATCAAAAAACTTTTTATATCAGTATTGGTAAAAATATAGTAACTAGAAATTATTCCAATATTAATACAGATATTTTAAATACCAATTTAAGAGATGCTATGGCAACAGAGAAATGGCACATTTTAGAACATTTAGGCGTCTTTCCACGAGAAAAAGTTGCTACAATTAGTGTAGAGGAATATCAGCAAGCAATTGTTGACAAATGTACATATGACTTTACACTTCAAGATGTTTTTGACACAATGTATAAAGAAGCAGGAAATCCAGCCTATAATGATGATTTTATCAACAAAAATGTACGAAAAAGAGTCATTAACTAGACATTTTGTCTAGTTTTTTATTGCCCAATTTTAAGAAAAATGATAAAATGATAATTGCCCTAAAAAATAGAAAGGGGATTTTATGGATGCACTAATCTTACCCATTGCGTCGCTACTTTTAGCATTCTTAATTATGGTAATTTTCTTTGGTCAAAAAAGAGCCAACATAGAGGAGACTAAAATTTATTCTAGATTATTAGTAGTAAATTTTATTGATGCTCTCTTAGCGATACTAACTTATATTTTTGCTAAAAGTACCAATTGGGAATTTGGAATTATCTTTTTACAAAAAATTTATATGTCCTTAATCATTTTAATGATTGTTTATATTAATTGTTATAATATTTCAATTATGAAGTTAAAAAAGAAACTCAAAAAAGCAATAACAACTTTTCTTTTATTATCCTTCTATATCATATTTATTTTCATTATGTTTACGCCATTATCTGTAATTAATGAAGGATTTATCTTAGATGGATATGGTCTATCTTATAATATTACACTTTATTCAACTATTTTCTATTTAATTTTAATCGTAATTTCTTCTAGTATTATTTTTATCAAAAATAAAGATTGTATTAAAAAAGATATTCCTTTTCTTTGCTTAATCATTTTATATATCCTAGGCTTAATCGCTAGAAAATTTTTCCCTAGTGTGATGTTTGAAAATTTCTTTTTTTCTTATATGCTTTTTATTATGTATTTTACCATTGAAAATCCAGATATTAAGATGATTGAAAAATTAAATATTGCTGTTTCTAATGCCGAAAAAGCTTCTCGTGCCAAAAGTGACTTTTTATCAAGTATGTCTCACGAAATCAGAACCCCTCTAAATGCTATAGTGGGTCTTTCTCTTGATTTAGAACAACAAAAAAATTGCCCTAAGGAAATCAAAGAAGATCTAAAAGATATTGTTTATGCCTCTAATACTTTACTAGAAGTTGTAGGAAATATTATGGATATCAATAAAATCGAAACTGATGAAATGAAGATTCATTCAAAAGAATATTCAATAAGAAAAGAAGTCGCTGCTATTGTAAAATTGAATCATTCCCGTCTGGAAAAAAAGTCAGTAAAACTAATAGTAGAATTAAATGATACTGTTCCAGAATTATTAATAGGGGATGCTAATCATATCAAAGAAATCTTAAATAATTTACTTTCTAATGCAATAAAATATACAGAACAAGGAGAAATTTATCTATCAATAACTGGAGAAAAAAAAGCAAATCAATATAAATTAATAATTACTTGTAAAGATACAGGAAGAGGAATCAAAGAAGAAAATCTAAAAAAATTATTTCACAAATTTGAACGCCTTGATGTTGAAAAAAATACCAATATTGAAGGAACTGGCTTAGGACTTGCTATTACCAAAAAATTAGTAGACTTAATGAAGGGAAAAATATTGGTTGAATCCATTGTGGGGCAAGGTTCTACCTTTACTGTAATCCTTCCTCAAAAAATTCCGAGAAGTCTTCTAGAAAATAAAAATACTTCTCTAGATTTAACCCAAAAGGAACAGAATATTCCTTTAAATCAAACTTTTCAAAAAGTCTTAATTGTTGATGATAATGCTCTAAATCGTAAAGTAGCAAGAAGAATATTAGAATCTATTCAAATTACTAATATTGAAGAATGCTGTAATGGAAGAGAATGTCTAGAGAAAGTCGCTATAGAAAATTATGATGTAATATTAATGGATATTATGATGCCAATCATGAATGGGGAAGAAGCTCTTATAGCATTAAAAAAGAAGCAAAACTTTAAAACGCCAGTAATTGCGCTTTCAGCAGATGCCTTAACTGGAGCCGAAGATCGATACCAAAAAGAAGGTTTTCATGCTTATTTAGCTAAACCATTTACTAAAGAACAATTAAAAGATAAATTAGAAGCCCTATCTAAAATAAAATAGGGGCTTTTTTCTTTTTTAAATAATATTTTTTCTCTTCCCTTAATAACATTTAATAGGTGAGGCGAATGTTTTCTAGATATATTCATAAACGAATTAGAATTGTTCTATTAGTAATTATTTTTTGTTTTATTTTAATCATTGGCAAAGTATTTTATATTCAAGTGATCGATTATGGGAAACTAAATACTTATGCTAATGGACTTTGGAGTAGAAATCTTCCTATTGAATCAGATCGTGGTAGAATTATGACTATCGATCAAAAAGTAATTGCTGATAATTTAACCACAGTATCTTTAGTGTTTATCCCTAACCAAATTGCACAAGAGAAAAAAGAAACTATAGCAAAAGAAATTGCTGATATTTTAAATTGTGATGTCTCGGCAATAAGAGAACATATTTTTAAATCTTCCTCCATTGAAAGAGTACATCCTGAAGGAAGAAGGTTAAGTTATCAACAAGCAGATAAAATAGAAAGTTTAGGATACGAAGGGATATATTTAGTAAAAGAATCAAAACGAATTTATCCTTATGAAAAGTTATTATGTCACTCCCTAGGATATGTTGGAATTGATAATCAAGGATTAAGTGGTCTAGAATTGCAATACGATAAATACTTAACAGGAAGTGCTGGTTCTATTCAGTATTATAGTGACGCCAAAGGACAAAAATTAAAAAAGGTAGAAAACTATATTGAACCGACAAATGGAATTGATGTAGAATTAACTGTTTCTTATGAAATGCAAAGTACTATCGAAAGAGAGTTAGACAATGCAATGACAAAATATAAAGCGGATGGAGCATGGGCAATTGCAATGAATCCTAAAAATGGAGAAATATTAGGAATTGCTTCTAGGCCAGGATTTGATCCTAACCATTACCAAAACTATTCTTTAGAAGAAATCAACAGAAATTTAGCGATTTGGGCAAGTTATGAACCAGGGAGTACTTTCAAAATTGTTACTTTAGCCACTTCTTTAGAGGAAAATACAGTTGATTTAGAAAAAGATACTTTTTATGATGGCGGTTCTGTAAATGTAGATGGGGCTAGAATTAAATGTTGGAAACATGGTGGACATGGAGCGCAAACTTTCTTACAAGTAGTTCAAAATTCCTGCAACCCAGGCTTTGTTGAGTTAGGAAGACGATTAGGAAAAGAAAAACTATTTGCCTATATTGAAAAGTTTGGTTTTGGTCAAAAAACAGGAATAGATTTGAATGGCGAAGGAAGTGGGATATTATTTCCTCTATCAAAAGTAGGCCCTGTTGAACTAGCAACAACCGCTTTTGGGCAAGGAGTTAGTGTAACAGCAATTCAACAAGTATCAGCAGTTAGTGCTGCTATTAATGGGGGGACTTTATATAAGCCATATATTGTAAAAAGATTAATTGAACCAGAAACTGGAGAAATTCTTCAAGAAAATCATTCTACTAAAGTACGGACGGTCATCAAAAAAGAAACCAGTGCTAAAGTAAGATATGCTCTAGAAAGTGTAGTTGCATTAGGAAGTGGAAGAAATGCTTATATTGATGGTTATCGTGTTGGGGGCAAGACAGGAACAGCGCAAAAAGTAAATAATGGAATTTATATGGTTGGGAATTATATTACCTCTTTCATTGGCTTTATGCCAGCGGATGATCCACAAATTATTGTTTATGTAGCCATTGATAATCCAAAAGGCATAACCGCTTATGGAGGAACAGTAGCAGCACCGATTGCAAGAAATATTCTCGAAGATGCTATTTCTATTTTAGAAATTCCAAAGCGTGAAGGAGGCATTCAAAAAGAATACCGTTACTTTGATACAAAGTATCAGGTTGTAGAAAATGTTGTCGGAAAAACGGTAAAAGAAGCAAGAGAAATGTTAAAAGGGTTTAATATTACTTATTCGGGAACAGGAGAAAAGGTAATATCTATGTCCCCTAAAGCAGGAAGTAGCGTACCTGTTGGGTCTACAATTAGATTAATGTTAGAAAATGTACCTTAAAATACGAAAAAAATCCCATTATTTTATTTGGGGATTTCTTTTCTTTTTTCTAATTTTTTTCCCATTGAATAATAATTCCCAGTAACAAGAGCTTCCTTTCCAAAGTTTTTTTGGATGTAGTAAGCATCACATTCGGTGTCGATATGCGAGAAGATCGGAGAAATGGCTTGAAAGGGATAGTTCTGAATCATTTCTATTTTTTTTAAGAAAAAGTATTGTGCTTTAGAATCATTCATTGTCTTTTTTAAAAAATCAGGATCAATTCCAATATAATCAACAGGAGCTTCCAACCAAATTGCATCTGCCACATAGGGATTAAAACGATTAATTTTAATTGAAAATCCTAATGTTTTTAGAAAATCTATTTTCTTAATAAGGAGTAATAACTCTTCACGATCAATTTCAGGATATAGTTTAATACTCAAAATAATATTTAAAGGACGATTGAGAAATACATATTGATTTAAATAATTCATGACTTCTTTATTTCTAAGCAGAGATGAATAATCAATATCAATAATATATTTATAGGAAGGAGAAATAAGATAATCTTTCAAATGTTTTAGATTATAACTATCTAATTGATATTGCCTCTTATTTTTTCGTAGAAATTCATCATAATACTTATCTAAAAAGGAAGTTCCTTCCTTATTTTTACTATGAATCTGATATAAGTTTTGTGGAATTTTTCCAGAGGTATAGATCTGTCTTTGCTCATAGGAAATTTCTTTCTTTTTTAATAATTGATCAAATTGAGATAAAAAAGTTTTTTCTTTTTCACTAGATTTCCAATCATTATCCGAAAAGGCTTGATAAAAAATTCCCTTTGACTTAGCAATATACATCATTAAATCGGCTTTTTCTTTTGTTATTTCAATGTTTTTAGGATCAAATACAGCACTACCAGCATTAATTCTAAATAGTGTAGGAACTTTTTCTTCTTTGACAAGGCGATGAATTTCTTCTTCGATGAAAGAAAAAGTTTTTTTAATTTTCTCTTCACTATAATGGGTTAAAACAATAAATTCATCTCCATGAATACGAACAACAAGAGAATCAACAAAGCTTTTCTCTAGTAGTTGAGCAACTGTTTTTAAATATAAATCACCAATATTATGACCGAAAGCGTCATTAATTTGTTTGAATTTTTCAACATCTATCATTAAAAGATGGGTTTTAGGCCACTTTTTAATATATGCACCATAATTTTGATAAAGGTACAAAGAGTTTCCAATTCTAGTAAGAGTATCTGTTGTTGAAAGTTTTCTATTCATCTCTCTTCCTCCTTTTCGGTTAGAATTTATTATAATAAATAAAATAAAACCAGTAATATTATATCCATTTTTTCTTAAAAATCAACCTTTTTAAGAATCTTTATTAGCAAATAGTTATCAAAGTAAAGAAAATAAAACAATCTTTACAAAGAAAATGTAAAGTAGAAAAATATTCAAGAATTTTTAAGTATTTTTATGATATAATTTTAATAGAAATGAGTGTGAGTTTATGCTGACTTTAACAAAATCATTATTTGCTTTAATGATTGGCTTTATTATTTCAACAATTTTTGGTGTAATTTTAATTCCTATTTTAAAACGAATAAAGGCTGGACAGAGAATTAATGTTTATGTAGATGCCCACAAAAATAAAGCTGGAACCCCAACGATGGGTGGATTTATTTTTATTATTCCCTGTATTATTACTGTAATGCTGTTACTTTTAACGAATAAGATGCAGTATTCTATCAACTTATTTATCATCTTATTTGTTCTCATTAGCTACGCTATGATCGGGTTCTTAGATGATTATATTAGTTTAAAACATCATGAAAATAAAGGATTAAGTCAAGGACAAAAATTATTTTTACAATTTATTGTCGCCCTAGTTTTTTATGTATTGTTCAGACATTTTGGTGATGGAGATTCTGTTCTTCGCGTTACCTTATTTAATTTGGAATGGAATTTAAATTGGTTTTATGGAATTTTCATCTTATTTTTATTAATTGGTACATCGAATGCCGTGAATTTAACTGATGGCTTGGATGGCTTATCGGGAGGACTTTCCGCAATTGCCTTTTTATCCTATGGCTTAATTGCTTGGGGAAGTAAATGGATAACAGGATATCAGGACATTGGAATATTTTGTTTTATTCTAGTGGGATGTATTATGGGATTTTTAGTTTTTAATTCTCATCCAGCTAAAGTTTTTATGGGAGATACAGGAAGTCTTTCTTTAGGAGCAACTTTAGCAACTGTTGCTATCTTAACTTCTCATGAATTTTCCCTAGCTGTCATTGGTGGAGTATTTGTCATTGAAACTTTATCGGTTATTATTCAAATTTTTTCCGTAGTAGTATTTAAAAAAAGAGTCTTTTTAATGACACCTATTCATCATCATTTTGAGCGATTAGGTTGGAGTGAAGGAGATATTGTAAAAATGTTTTGGATTATTGGCTTTATTTTAAGTTTACTTGCTTTAATTTATGGGGTTTGGTTATAAAGGGATAATTTTCCCTTTTTTAAATGAATAAATAATTGAAGGAGATTTTTATGTTAGAAATTACAAAAATAGAAGTAGGAGAGTTGCAATGCAATTGTTATTTGCTTGGAAAAAATAATACTTATCTCTTAGTGGACCCGGGAGATGAATATCAAAAAATACTAAATTTTATTCAAGGAAAAAAGATAGTAGGTATTTTAATTACTCATAGACATTTTGATCATATTGGTTGCCTTAAAAAATTAGAAGAAGATTTTCATTACCCTGTTTATCAATATTCCAACTTAAAAGAAGGACTTCTTTCTATCAAAGACTTTGAACTTGAAGTTATTTTTACCAAAGGGCATAGCCAAGATTCGGTTTGTTATTACTTTAAAGAAGATAAAGTAATGTTTGTTGGGGATTTTATTTTTAAAGGAACCATAGGTCGCTGTGATTTAGAGGGAGGAAATTTTAACGAGATGTTACAAAGTCTTCAAAAAATTAAAAAATATAGCAAAGAAATTACTCTATATCCGGGACATGGAGAAAAAACAACTCTCGAAGAGGAAATCAAGAATAATCCTTACTTTAGATATATCTAACAAAAAAGAAAAAATAGATGAAGTATTTTCATAAAATAGAACGAAGGAGTATCTATTTTTTTTCTTCTGTGATATAATTTTTATGCGAAAAGTAGGTGATAGCATGAGTTATATAAAAGGAACATTCATCAAAGAAATTTATTCTAATCCAGAAAACGGCTATATCGTAGGAGTTTTAAAGTTAAAGGAAACCGACCTAGAAATCAATACTTCAAGCCTATATTTTACAGGAAATTTTTTTAATTTAAGACTTCGTAGCAATTATGTGATGAATGGCGAATTAATCAAACATCAAAAATATGGCAATCAATTTCATGTTGCTACTTATGAGTTAGTTCTTCCAACCAAAAAAGAAGAACTTGTTGAATTTTTATCCAGCGATTTATTTCCTATTGGGGAAGTAACCGCCACAAAAATTGTGGATCACTTTGGTGAGAACACACTAGATATTATTTTAAATGATAAAAATCGTTTATCAGAAATCCCTCGTCTTCCTCAATCTAGAATAGATAAAATTTATAAAGTATTAAATGAATATGAATATTCAAGTCAAATTGTTATAGACTTAACAACATTAGGTTTTTCAAATAAAAATGCGTTATCTATTGTGAATAAATATAAAAATAAAACCATGGACAAAATTAGCGAAAATATTTATGATTTAATTGAAGAGATGGATTTTAATTTTAATGACATTGATACCATTGCTCTAAATTCAGGAATTGAAGAAACAGATGACAGAAGAATCCAAGCCCTAATTATTTATGTAATTTCTTCTGTAACATTTGCAACAGGAAATACTTATATGGAATATGATGAAATTAAACATAATATTTTAAAATATTTACAAACAATAAATGATGAAGTATTAGAATATAACATCTATAAATTAAATGAAAATAGAAAAATAGTTATTACGAATGAAAAATATTATTTGAAAGAGTTTTATGAAGCTGAAAAATATATTGCTGATCGCATCACTTTTATGAATGATATGACCAAAACGAAAGTTCCTAAATTAGAAGAAAAAATAAAGGAATTAGAAAATCAAAATCAAATTCACTATGACAAAGTTCAAACTAAGGCGATCAAAAAAGCAATTACTAATAATATTACTATTATTACAGGAGGACCAGGTACGGGGAAAACAACCATTATTAAAGCAATTGTATCCCTATTTAAAGAAGTATTTCAAGCGAAAAATACTGAAATAGCTCTTTTAGCACCAACCGGAAGAGCTGCTAAAAGAATGGCTGAAACGACCAAACTCTATGCTTGTACTATTCATCGGTACCTAGGTTATGATAAAGATAAAAATAAATTTTGTGTCGATGAATATTCTCCCAATAGTGAAAAATATATTATTGTTGATGAAGTAAGTATGATTGATACCATTTTGATGTCTTCATTATTAAAAGGAATCAAAAGAAATGTGAAATTAGTTTTAGTAGGCGACTATTTTCAATTACCTAGTGTATCACAAGGACAAGTTTTAAAAGACTTAATGGATACTGAACTAATTGATGTTGTTAAACTAAATTGCTTATACCGGCAAAACGAAAATTCCTATATTCCTATTCTTGCCAATGAAATTAAGGATAAAGATATTGATGATGATTTTGTAGTAAAAAGAGATGATTATAACTTTATTATGTGTGATAATGATAAAGTTATTCCAACGATTCTCTATATTACTAGTAATGCACTTCAAAAAGGCTATACTGATAAAGATATTCAAATTTTAGCACCAATGTATAAAAGCATCAATGGAATTGATCGCTTAAATCAACATTTACAAAAACTCTTTAATCCACCTCAGGAAAAGAAAAAAGAATTAGTTGTAGGTGAAGTTATCTATCGTGTTGGGGATAAAGTTCTACAACTAGTAAATGATACAGATGCTAATGTTTATAATGGTGATTTAGGTTATATTATAGATATTATTGATAGTAAAGTAAGTTCTACGAAAAAAAATGAAATGATTATTGATTATGACGGTAATCAAGTTACTTATACTACAGATAAATTTCTTAACTTTAGACATGGATATGCTATCTCTATTCATAAAGCACAAGGAAGTGAATTTCCTTTAGTAATTATGCCAATTGTAAATAATTTTAATCGAATGCTTTATAATAAACTAATTTACACAGGAGTAACTAGAGCCAAAAAAAGTTTAATGATTGTAGGAGATGCTAAATGCTTTACCAATGGGATCATGAATGACTTTGTTGATTATAGAAAAACAACATTAAAAGAATTTATTTTAAAAAAATATGAATATCAAGGTATAAATGATCTAGAATAATACATACTATAATTGGATACAGAAATTTGTATCTATCATAGATTCTAAGGAGTGGTTAGTATGAGTATGAAAGGTTCAATTGCGTGTGTAGCAATGGGCGTTGGTGGAACATTATTATACCAACAAATGAGAAATGGCAATGTAAAAAAATGTATCAATGAAGTAAAAAGATTTGCTAAAAAAGAAATGAATAGCATGTATGATGAGTTAGAAGATATGATGTAATAAAATGGTCCTTAATGGATCATTTTATTTTGCTGTATTTTCTTTACTTCTTTCTATAGAAATAATAAACGGAAAAAACAACTAAAAAATGATTTTATTTAAATGCCAATTTCAAAAAACTAGAGTTAAGTTAAAAATGAAACAATCTATATATTATTAAAATATCAAAGTAGAAAAGAATAAGACGATAGAATCGAGAATAATTTCAAGAAAAAATGATTCAGTCTTTTTTTTATTCCTGAAAAATGCTAAAATAGATACTAAGAGATGGAGGATAGGAATGAATTCAGTAAGTCCAGAAGAAATTGAAAGCTATGGAAAAGAACTAAACCAAATTTCCAACAAATTAAAGGATCATTTACTTGAGATAAAAAATAATCTCTTTATAATCCAAGAAGCAATTCAAAATCTAGAAAGTTATAATGGTAAAAATGCCAGCGAAGTATATTTCGAGAAATTTGAAAGAACCACAGATCCTAGTTTGCTATTAAACGGAGTAGAAGTACCTAGTATTTTAAAAAATTACTATCAAAATAGATGGGTAATAACGGTAGAAAATAAAGATATTAATGAAGCAACAAATTGGGTTGATGATACAATAGAGCAAATTGAATCATTAAACCTATGTGGTGATGATTTAGTAGAATTTTCAGAAATATTACATCAATTTATTGAACTAATTGAAAAACAAATCTTAGTAAATAGAGGATATCGAAGAAGTAGTTATAATGATTATCAAAATTTAACTGATCTTTTTACGACGATTAAAGATAATGATATTTATAAAGAATATAAAAAAGAATCACAGTATGCCGGTAAAGTAAAAAAAGAAGATTTATTATATCAAAAATATCGTTCTAAAGGGAAAAATAGTGATTATGTTGATTACTTGTTAGATGAAATGGGAAATCATCGTTTGGAAACCGATAATCAAAATACTAAGTATGGTTATTGGTATAATCAAAATTACAATATGATGAATTATAATGATGCCTTTTGTGCTGCAGGAGTAACATATGCATTAGTATCTTCTGGAAATCAAGAAGTCTTAAATCCATATATTAATGTATCATTAGGTGCCGAGGATGCTAAACAAAAAGCAAGTGAAGGAAAGGGAGAATGGCACGATGCGACTGATACAACTTATCAGCCTAAAAGAGGAGATATCTTTTTTAAGGGAGGAGATCATACCGGAATTGTTTTAGATAGTGATGAATCTTATCTCTATACAATTGAAGCAAATACTTCTTCAGATGAAGGAATATCGGGGTATGTTAATACAAGAATTAGGAATCGAAAAGAGGATCCTTATTTAACTGAAGGAGGATACTATAGTCCACCAGTGCAAATAAATATCAATGCAAACGATCAAGAAATTACAATGACGAAAGAATATTTAGATAAAAAAATTAATATTCAAAATGGAAACAATGAATAGGAGGAACTAATGATAATAACAGAGGAGCAAATTGAAGAAGAAAAGCAAAAAATAATAGTGGCAAGTAGAAATTTAGAAGATAGTGTTTTAGATTTTATTGCTACTTTAAATACGGTTCAAGAGGTAATAGATGGAGTGAAAATTGCAGCTAATACTTATGGTGGGCATCAAAGAGCGGATGCAGTAGATAAAATTGCTAACATGGAAATCGACAAAAAGAAAATCAAGATAATTTCGGATTCAATATCACAAATAAATGTCAATGTAGATATGGTAAAGGTACAGGTATATGAATAGTGAATGGTAAAATTGACAAGGAGGGAGAAAATATGGATTATAAAATTAAAATTAATGAATTTGAAGGACCATTAGATTTACTTCTCCATTTAGTAAAAGTTTCTAATATTGACATTTATGATATTAATATAAATGAAATTACTGATCAGTATTTTTCTTATATCCATCAAATGGAAGAACTAAACATTAATATTGCTTCGGAATATTTAGTAATGGCGGCTACTTTAATGGAAATAAAATCAAAATCTCTCCTTCCAACCAAAAAAGAAGAGGAAGAAAAAGAAGAAGAGGAAGAAGAAATCTCAAGAGAAAATTTGATTGAGAAATTAATTGAATACCAAAAATATAAAGAAATTACTAAAGATTTTAAAGCATTAGAACAAAATCGCAGAGAAATATATGTAAAGTCTCCCTCAAAAATAAATACCCTAACCGATCAAAAAATAAGTCCAGAAGAAGCATCAAGCGTTGATGTTTTACTTGAGGCTTGGGAAAAATTTTTATTCCGAAAAAATATGGAAAAACCAATTACAACTAGAGTAACGACGAAAGAATATAGTGTCAAAAAAAGAAAATCTGATATTATTCATTACTTAAAGCAAAAACCTAAAGCTGAATTTGAAGAATTATTTGATATTTATAATCGAAGTTACCTTGTTGTAACATTTATGTCAATTTTAGAATTAGCCAAAGAAAATATGGTAAACTTAACACAAGAAAATGCCTTTGACAAGATATATATAGAATTGAGGATGATATAATGGAAGGTGTACTAGAAGGATTATTATATGTCCAAGGAGATAATGGATTAACCTTAAAAGAAATTATGAATATTCTATCTCTTTCCGAAGAAGAGGCAAAAAATTTAGTATATCAATTAAAAAAGCATTATGAAGAAGAAAACCGTGGTCTTCGTCTAAATTATTTAGGAAATACACTTAAATTGACTACCAAACAAGAACATAAAGAATATTATGAAAAATTATTAGAAAATCCAAGAACTCACGTTTTATCACAGGCGGCTTTAGAAGTTTTGGCTATTATTGCTTATAACGAGCCAATTACGAGAGCCAAAATTGATGAAATGAGAGGAGTAGATTCTATTTTTGTATTAAGAAAATTATTAGCTAAAGGCTTAATCAAAGAAGCTGGACGTTCTGATTTACCAGGGCATCCTATTCTCTATAAAATAACAGATGATTTCTTAGATTATTTTGGTTTATCCACCAAAGAAGATTTACCAGATATTTCAAAAATAGAATTAACGGATCAAGAAAAAGATCTATTTCAATCAAATTATCGTGAAGAAAAAGAATAAAGAGGTGTACAAATGAATATTATTGAAATTATTAACAAAAAAAGATTAGGAAAAATTTTATCTGAAGAAGAAATTACTTATGCGGTAAATGGTTATGTCAAAGGAGAAATTCCCGACTATCAGATGAGTAGTCTATTAATGGCAATTGTCTTAAAAGGCCTAACTGATCATGAAATTATAACATTAACGAATATTATGTTAAATAGTGGTGATAGATTAGATTTAAGTACTTTAGGTACAGTTGTCGATAAACACTCAACAGGAGGAGTGGGGGATAAAACCACTTTAATTGTTGCCCCTCTTGTCGCAAGTTGTGGTGGACGCGTGGCAAAAATGAGTGGAAGAGGATTAGGACATACCGGAGGAACCATAGATAAATTAGAATCCATTCCCGGTTTCAACGTTAGCCTAGATGAAGAGACTTTTTTCCACCAAGTATCAACCATAGGAGTAGCAGTAGTAAGTCAAACCGCAAATTTAGTACCAGCTGATAAAAAAATTTATGCCTTAAGAGATGTTACTGGGACAGTAGAATCCATTCCCTTAATTGCTTCTTCGATTATGAGTAAAAAAATTGCCAGTGGCGCTAAAAAATTAGTGATTGATGTAAAAGTAGGGCGAGGAGCATTAATTAAAACCCTACCAGAAGCGCAAAAACTTGCTCTTTTAATGAAAGAGATTGGAAAAAATTATGGAATTGAAGTAGTTTGTTTATTAACCAATATGGACATTCCTCTAGGCGATAATATTGGCAATGCCATAGAAGTTAAAGAGGCTATGGAAGTATTAAAAGGAAAAACAGGAAATTTACGCGACCTATGTATAGAAATTGCTACCCAAATGGTTCGATTAGATTTAAATATTTCCTCTAAAGAAGCAAAAGAAAAAGTCTTAGATGCTCTTCAATCTGGTGCTGCTTATCGCAAGTTTTTAGAATTTGTATCTGCCCAAGGTGGTGTCTTATCCAAATTACCAACAAGTAATTATTCTTATGCTATTAAAAGTGATACTGCAGGTTACATTACCAATATTGATGCTCTAGCTTTAGGAAAACTCTCAATGCAATTAGGTGCTGGAAGAATGAATTTAGGGGATCAATTAGATTATGGAGCAGGAATTGTTATTGAAAAAGAAGTCGGAAGCCAAGTAGAAATTGGAAGTACTTTAATGACTTTATATACCAATAAAGAAATGGATATTACAACAATTTCTAAAGAAGCATTTACAATTCAAGAAACTAAAGCTAAACCAGTAAAATTAATTTATCAAATTATAGAATAAACCAAAAGGAAGTGAAAAAATGCGTTTAAAACATGTAAAAGGAGCCGAAGAAATTATTAAAAAGGGGACTTATTATCTAGAACCCAAAAAAGAATATTCCAAAAACTGGCATCACCTCTTTCAAAATGATCATCCTATCTATATAGAAATTGGCATGGGAAAAGGAGATTTCATCATTCAAAATGCCCTAATTCACCCAGATATTAATTTTATTGGAATTGAACGATTCGATAGCGTTTTAGTAAGAGCCATTCAAAAATCCAATGAACTAGAACTTTCTAATTTAAAATTACTTCGGATGGATGCAAATGATATTGATACTATCTTTTCTAAGGAAGTAGACTTAATTTATTTAAATTTCTCTGATCCATGGCCAAAAGAAAGACACGCCAAAAGAAGACTAACCAGTCCGATTTTTCTTCAAAAATATGAAAATATTTTTCAAACCAATCCCCATATTATTATGAAAACGGATAATCAAGATTTATTTGAATACTCAATAGAATCTTTACAAAACTTTGGCTATCAAATCAAAGAAGTAACAAGAGACCTTTATCAAGAACAACCAAAAGATAATGTCCCAACAGAATATGAAAAAAAATTTGTAAAATTAGGAATCAAAATTAATCGCTTAGAGGCAATCAAAATACGAAAATCATAGAAAAATCTATTTTTTTCGTATTTTTTTTTCTAAAAAATACAAAAAGAAGAAGGAGTTTACCAAATTTACCTAGAATAATATAAGTAGAGGAGGTAAAAGATGAAAAAAAATTTAATTGTCAGACAAGAGGGAAATAAAGAATGTGGTGCAGCGTCTTTATTATCCATAATTCATTATTACAAAGGCTCAATTCCTATGACTCGATTAGTAGAATTAACCAACACAACAAAAACCGGAACCAATTTCTATCAGTTAAAACAAGCTGCTGAAAAATTAGGATTTTCTGGTATAGGGTATAAAGTAGAGTCTTATGAAAAAATAAAAGAAATCAATCCCCCTTTTATTATTCAAGTAATCGACGAAGCTTATGAACATTTTTGTGTTGTCTATGGAACTCATAAAAATAAAGTCATTTTAATGGATCCAGCTATCGGGAAAAAAGAATTATCAATAGAATCTTTTCTTCATCAATGGACAGGCTACATCTTGATTTTAAGACCCAGAAAGAAAATAGAACATTATCAAGAAAGAAAATATTTAAATGAAATGATAAAAGAAATCATTTTTCAAAATAAAAGCATTATTTTTACTATCCTATTTCTATCTATATTTTATACAATATTTTCTTGCTTCTGTAATTTTTATTTTCAATTTGTAATTGACTTTGTAATAAATAGTACTAAAAATAATCTTTTTGGCATAATCTTTTTAGCTAGTATTTTTTCTTTAGCTAAGATAATGAGTAATTTTTTTAAAAATCAAACAGCAATTATTTTTAGTCAAAAATTAGATATCACTATTTTTCTTCGTACTTTCAATAAAATACTTTTACTTCCTTATAATTATTATCACAATAGAACAACAGGAGAAATGATTAGTCGGCTAAATGACTTAATCTATGTAAAAAGTTTTATCAATCAATTAATACTCACTGTATGTCTAGATGGAATTATTTTTATTGGATCAGGAATCTTGCTCCTAATCATTAACTTCAAATTTTTTCTTCTCATGATAGTAATTATTTTGCTTTATCTTGTTGTTTTTCTTCTATTTAGACCAGAATTAAAAAAATATACAAGAATAAATCAACAAAACAATGCCAAAATCCAATCATCTTTAGTAGAGGCAATCAGTGGTATTGAGACAATTAAAAATATGCATATTGAAAGTACAATTTCAAAAAGAGTAGAAAATCTTTATTTAAAATTGGTAAAAGATAATTTTATTTTTCAAAATCTCAATAATTTAGAAAATTTTTTAAAAGAACTTCTAGAAGAAGTTAGTTTATTATTATTTGCAGGAATAGGCTGTATCCTAGTAATGGATGGAAAAATGTCATTAGGATATTTAATCACCTCAATTTCCTTAGCAAATTTATTCTTAGAACCTGTAATTCATTTTTTACAATTTAATAAAGAATACTTCTACGCTAAAAACGCACTTCAAAGAATAAACCATTTATTTGAAGTAAAAGAAGAAAATCTATGCACAACCACTAATTTTGTTGTAGATGGGGATTTATTGTTTCAAAATCTATTCTTTAGTTATAATCAAGAACAAACAATACTAAAATCTCTTTCTATCCAAATTCCTAAAGGAAATAAAGTAATGATCTTAGGAAACTCAGGTAGTGGGAAAAGTACCATTTTAAAAATTCTATTTAAATACTATGCAATTAAAAATAATATGGTTTATTTAAATGGAATTGACCTAAATTATTATTCTATTTCTGATATTCGTAATTCAATCGGACTTCTATCACAACAAGAAATTTTATACACAGATACAATTTTGAACAATATTACCCTCGATCAAGAAGTCGATGACAATCATTGGATGGAAATCTGCAAATTAACTTATGTAGATGATTTTGTAAAAAATTTATTCCTAGGCTATCAAACAAAATTAGAAGAAAATGGTCTAAACCTCTCAGGAGGACAACGGCAAAGAATTCTCTTAGCAAGAATTCTTTTACAAGAGAAGAATCTTATTTTAATCGATGAAGGATTAAATGCTATAGATCCTTCTCTAGAACGAAAAATTTTAATTAATATTTTTTCTAAATATCCTAAAAAAACTATGATTATTGTATCACACAGAACAGAAAACGCAGATTTATTTCATCAAGTTCTTTATCTAAAAGAAGGAAGATTAGTATGTTAGAAACTTACATCCTCTTAAACAGAAATTGTCGTCCTCTAGTAAAAATCTTTTTATTTAACGCACTAGTTCTATTATTATTTATAATATATGGGATAAATACTTATTATTATCAAACTTCTATTCAACTTCACTCTAAAATCTTATTAAAAGACTCCTTATTTTATCTTGAAGTATTAATCCCGGAAAAGGAGGTTTCAACAATAATAGAAAATAAAAGACTAAAAATTTCTAATCAAGAATATTATTATAAAGTAATAAAAATAGAGGATAACATTACTTATAAAGATAATATCAATTATCAAAAAGGATATTTAGAAATCAAAAATTTAGAACGAAAGTATCAAAAAAATGGTTATCACTTAATCGTTCAGTTTTTAAAAGAAAAGAAAAAAATAATTGACTATTTAAAAGAATAGAAAGGAGTATTTATGGAAATTATTGAAAATAACGAATTAAAAGAAATTAAAGGAGGAGGCGTCAACTGGGGATTAGTGGCATCCTTTAGTGCCTTTGCCTCATTTCTTATTGGTATAGTAGATGGATACATCCATCCTAAAAAATGTTAAAAAGAAAGGATTGGTTAGATGATAGAATTAAAACAAGAAGAAATGTTACAAATAAAAGGAGGATTTAGCAGTGCTTTATTAAATGCAATGATGCGAACAGTATCAGTAATGTTTAATTTAGGACAAGCTGTTGGATCTTCCATTAGAAGAGCCTTAAATGGTAGAATGTGTTAGTAAAAAAAGTGCTATAAAGCTATAGTGCTTTTTTTCATTTTAATAATCAATTTTAAAATTTGAAGTAAATAATCAGTTAAAATTCAAGAAAATACTATCTTTTTTGGAAAATAAAGAAAAATTTATAGACAAAAAGTTAATTCAGTGGTAATATATGAACCGAACTTAAAAAGGAGGAGTTATGGAAGAATTAAATTTAATGGACCTATTAAAGTATTATTTAAAGAAATCATATGTTATCATCTTGATGACTATTCTTGTTGCTTTAATTGGTTACTACTATGTAGAGGAAGTACAAGTACCAATGTATCATGGGACAACAACAATTATTTTGGTACAAAAAAATAATCGTACAGCAACAGCTTATGAAACGCAAAATGAATTAACAATTAATGAAAAATTAGTATCGACTTATAGTGAACTAATTAAATCTAGGAGAATTTTATCACAAGTAATTACGAATTTGAATCTAAAAATGAAAGTAGAAGAATTAGCTGAAAATATTTCGGTAACATCAGCAAGTGACACTTCAATTATTAAAATAACAGTAAGTGATAAAAATAATAAAAAAGCAAGTTTAATTGCCAATCAAATTGCGGATGTTTTTAAACAAGAAATTATTAAAATCTATGATTTAGAAAATGTAACAATTATTGATCAAGCAATTGTTGAGGAAAATCCTTACAATATAAACTTAATCAAACAAATGCTTATTTTTGTTGTTTTAGGTCTTGTTTTATCTTGTGGTCTTGTCTTCATCATGTATTATTTTGATGGAACAGTAAAAAGCAAAAAAGAAGTAGAGGACAAATTGAACTTACCAGTTTTAGGAGAAGTTCCTGTTGCAAAAAAATTATTAAATCAAAAAACTAAAGAAGTGCAAAATCTAAGTGAACTATCTGTAGCGGAAGAAGCATTTACTAAAATTGATAAAAAACAAGTTTCTGTAAAGAAAAAAACGACATCATCAACAAAGAAAACAAGCACAAGAAAGAAAAAGAAAGAGGAGGAATAGTTATGAACGAAATATTAATTAATCGCTATCCTAAATCTTCAGTAACTGAAGCTATTAAAACAGTTAGAACGAATTTAAAATTTTCATCCATTAATAAAAAAATTCAAACAATTTTGATCACTAGTTCTGTTGCAAATGAAGGAAAAAGTTTTATTTCAGCAAATTTAGCAGCTTCATTTGCAACCAATACTGAAAAAGTATTGTTAATCGATTGTGATTTAAGAAGAGGAAGACAATTACAAATTTTTGAAAATGGCACTGAATCACCACTTGGGCTATCTAATCTTTTAATTGATGACAATTGGGAGAAAAATCTAAAAAAATACATTAAACCAACTGAAGTTTATAATTTAGATGTTTTAACAACTGGTTCTATGCCACCTAACCCTAGTGCTCTATTAGAATCAAAAAAAATTGAAAAAGTTGTAGAACACTTAAAAGAAAAATATGATATAATAATATTCGACACTACGCCAGTAATTGGATTAACAGATGCCTTAGTTATGACAAGACTTGCAGATACAGTTTTGATTGTTGCAAGAGCAAAAAAGACTTCAATGGAAACCTTAGAGGCAACTAAAGAAGCATTAGAAAATGTCAACGCCAATATTTCCGGTATTATTCTAAATAGAGTAGAAACTAGCAACAACAAATATTACAAAAATTATTACCAAACTTACTAATGAAAGATATTCATTCCCACATATTATATGGTATTGATGATGGGGCAAAAACATTAGAAGAAAGTATAGAAATATTAAAAAAAGCAAACACAAGAGGAGTTACAGACATAATCTTAACTCCTCATTATGTTGCTGACTCTATTTATACCTCAAGTATCAAAGAAAATAAAATAATATTAAAAAAATTAAAACAAGAATTAAAAAAAGAACAAATTAATATTAATCTTTATCTTGGCAATGAAGTATATGTAGATGAATCCCTTTCTTCATCTCTTTCTAATATATCTACCTTAAATAATAGTAGATATATCTTAATAGAATTCCCCATGAATAATAAATGCTTAAATTTAGAAGAAGTCTTATATCAATTAAAAAAAGAAAAGTTAATCCCAATAATCGCTCATCCAGAAAGATATTCTTATTATTACAAAGATTATTTGTTCTTTGAAAAATTAATTCAACAGGGTTGCTTATTGCAAGGAAACATAGGAAGTCTCTATGGCGATTATGGCAAAAAAAGTCAAAAAATGATTAAAGCATTACTAAAAAGAGGAATGATTCAATTTATTGGAAGTGATATTCATCATAAAAGTAGTGACATTTATGATAGAAAAATAGAAAAAGATTTACTTAAAATCATAAAAAATCAAGCAGTAGTAGAGGATTTATTAGTAAATAATACTGATAAAGTAATAAACAATATATTAGGAGTGAAAGTAATGAATGAGAGTGAAGTATTAAAATTAAATCAAAGAGTTGATATTAGGGGAGTAGCAGGAAGAATTGTCAAGTTAAATTATCTTTTTATTAAAAGACTATTTGATATTATTTGTTCCTTAATTGGATTAATAATAGCAAGTCCTATCTTTTTATTAGTAGGAATATTAATCCGATTAGAAGATGGACATAGTCCTATCTTAAAACAAGAAAGAATAGGAAAAAATGGAAAAATATTTAAATGTTATAAATTTAGAAGTATGGTAAAGAATGCAGATGAAATTCTCTTCAATACCTTAAAAATGGATAAAATAGTAGCAGCAGAATATAAGAAAAATAAAAAATTAAAAAATGATCCTAGAATAACTAAGGTAGGAAAATTTATTAGAAAAACATCTATCGATGAATTACCTCAATTAATTAATGTATTAAAAGGAGATATGTCTTTAATTGGAAATAGACCTTACTTACCAAGAGAAATAGAAGATATGGGAGATTATTATAATGAAATTATCATTTCTAAACCAGGAATTACAGGATATTGGCAAGTTAGTGGTAGAAGTAATGTAACATTTGATGAAAGATTAAAATTAGAAAGTTTCTATTCTAAAAATAGAGGATTTAAAATGGATATTAAGATATTCTTTTTAACTTTCTATGTTGTTTTATTTAGAAAGGGTGCAGAGTAATGAAAAAAATAACTTTAGAAAATAAAAAAATATTGATAACTGGCGTTGCAGGATTTATTGGAAGTAACTTAGCAAATAGAATTTTAAAGGAAGTTTCTAGGTGTACGATTATTGGATTAGATAACATGAATGATTATTATGATGTGTCATTAAAAGAATATCGACTTAATAAATTAAAAAAATA
>CAKPLX010000011.1 GCA_934167785.1 uncultured Bacilli bacterium | reverse complement strand
TAAGAAATAAAATATGATAAAAATCACATCTAAAATTTAGATGTGATTTTTTAGGCCCACCGAATTTCGAAGAACCAAATTTCTATTCTCGTTTCATTTTATTATTTTTTCGTATTAATTGTTTGTGATAATACTTGTTTTTTAGAAAGTACCCAATCATAGTTTTCATTAATGATATTAGAATCACAATATGGACACTTGCTTGAATTAACATTTTCTAGTGGTGCATTACAATTTGGACACTTATTTTGTTGATCACTGACACCTTTATTGAACGTCATAGCGTATTCATAAATTACTTTTTGCTTATCATTTCCACGTACTGTTTTTCCATCCTTATCAATAATATAGTCATAACATTCTACCTTCATCTTTAAGGTAAGAGAAATAAAATTATATTTTATTTCCATTCCTACAATATTGGCATCCAAAAGATTGAAGTCTTTCATCACGTTAGTTTGATTTTTTAATTTTAATGTAGTTAACTGTGATGAGTAAGTATTATATAATTCATCTGTTACACATTTTTTGATTGTATCTTTATCAAAGTTCATCCAAGCTACTTGAATATTTTTATATAATTCATATGCTTGCTCTTTAAATTTAACTTCATCAAAATCTGGTAAAAAGTTCTTCAATTTTTCAATGTCATATGGGTTTAACTTTCCAAGAGATGTACTTGGTACCATTACCCGATTATTTTTTCCTTTATTGCTTATTATGTACACAATAGCAATCAAAATAACTGTAATAATAATTATGGTAAATAAATCAACTGAGTCGCTGGAATAACTTCCACTAGAACTACTCCAACTAGAAGAGCTATCCCAATTAGACGAAGAACTACCCCAGTCAGAAGAACCACTACTCCAACTAGAACCACTATCATATCCACCATCCCAACCAGAATCAGCAGATAAATGATGAAGAGGTAGTAAGATAAGTATTATACCAAAAACAAATAATAATATTTTTTTTCTCTTTTCCATTACTTTACTCCGATTTCATAGAAGATACTATCCAATTTTTATCTTCTTGATTGTAAGTTGTTCCACAATAAGGACAAATTCCTGTTGCGTTTACATCAATTGATGCACCACATCCGGGACATTTATTTACACCTTCTACTTTCTTGAAGTTTATTTTTTTCATAAAAGTTAAATAATTGTTTTTGGTAATTCTAGAATCTTTATTTCCACTAACATAAATTCCTTCTTGATTCATTAAATAATCAAGATATCTAGAAAGAATTTTGACTTGAATTACCATTTGATTATCTTGAATTTGATAATTTAGAATGTCTGTTTCTGCAACATTTAATTCATCATACATTTGGATTAATCCTCTTTGATTTAAGGTGTTTATCCTATCTTCTAGTGTATTATATACTTCAGGTGTGACAAAGTGTTTAATATTTTCTATTTCTTTAGTCATTAAAGAAGTATAAATTTGAATAAAGACATTATTGGCATAAGTAATAAACTTACTTTCACTAAAGCCTTCATCATATTTTAATATTTCATTCATTCAGCTTTAGCTCCACAATTACTACAAAATTTTCCCGTTAATTTAGATCCACAATTGCTACAAAATTTTGGATTATTTTCCATTTCTTTGGCAGTTTCAATAGATTGATTATTGTTATTTGTTAAATTTTGATTTACTGCTCCCATCATTGTTGCACCTGCTTGATTAGCCATTGACATTCCCATAAATCCAGCCATAGTGCCAGCATTATTTTCAGCCGCTTTAGTCATTGCTTCGGCAGAAGCACTTGCCATCAATCCTGATTGCATTGTTGCATCAGAAAATATTTTAGCATCGTCAATTCGTGATACCCTTTTCATTGATTCATCAGTTAAATTGATATCTCCCATGGCAACATCAGTAATAATTAAACCATACTTCTCTTTCCATGAATCATTTAAACAGCTATTCATCTCATCAGAAATATCACTCCCATATAGCCCCATATCGCCAAAGGATACCTTTTTATTTCTCATGACGTTAGAGATGGCATAAGTTACTTTTTCGACAAATTTTGTTTTTAATTGACTTCCTATAACTTCTTCGTAGGTAGTAGTATCCTTTGGATTCGAACCAATGACACTAGCCACTAATTTAACTGGATCTTCTACTTTAAAAGCATATTCTCCAAAAAATGTAACTTCTAAGATTCCATATTTCTCATCTGTTATTTTTTTTGGTTGGGGGCTCCCAAACTTATTACCTGATATTACTTTTGTGTTTACATAATATACTCTTTGATCATGAGCTGGTTGTCCCCCATAAGTAATTCTCCTACCAATTGTTTTGATTGTTTCTCCTATACCTTTGAAAAATCCCCCTTCAAAAACAGTTGGTTCTGTGCTTTTATCATAAGTAAAAGTTCCTGGTTCAGCAGAAAATTCAGTAATTTCCCCATTATCAACAATCATCATTGCCATTCCAGATGGAACAACGATTTGACTTCCCTTTGTTATGATTCCTTCACTTGGATTTCTATTTCCCTCACCATGTTTTACATATCCCTTTTGAATTAAAACATTATCTTCAATTTCGGGACAAACAATAAACTCTTTAAATTGATCTCCTAGTCCTTGTGAGATAGAACTAGTTGTTGCTTTAATTAAGCCCATACTTTCACCTTCCTTAGTTTAATTATATAATATATTTTTTAAAATAACAACTGACATGATTGTTTTTTTTTATTTATCCTTTATTTCAGTACTTTTTAAGTATGTTCTAAAGAAACATTATATTTCATTGGTAAACGCTATTATTCTAATCATCACTTAAAGATTAATAGCATAATTATTCCAACTAGTGATATTATTGCCAAAGATAACGATACAATTAGAATATTTGAAAAGCCTGCTTTAGATAAAGTTTTGGTTCTACCACCTATTGCCATTTCTTGCTGCATTTTGGCAATTTCAACCATTTTTTTGGCATACTGTGCTTCAAAATAGAGTTGCATCATTTTAGCTTGATTATACGACATCGAAGTTATTTTATCTGGTGGCAAATATGAAGCATTTTGTGTATTGGCAACGAATTCTTCAGGATGATAGGTTATCCCCATTTCATTAAAGGCACTTTCTAGTTTTTGTTGATTTTGTGATACTTTTGAAGAATTAATAGTCTGATCATTTGTAGTAGTATTTTTTGGCTGATTGTGATCAGGTGCTGTTTGATTGATTCTGGAATCATTGCTTATATGATTTGATTTTTGACTAGAGGAATTAGTATTACCCAAACTATTTGAATCAGCCTTATCTATACTTGAAGTATTTAAAATCTCTTGTTTTAATGTATCTTTTTTCTCTGTTAAAGTACTTATTTTAGCTCTATTAATGGTTGTAATCATATTATTTTTATTATGATTATATACTTTTTTACTAACTAATTCTTTATGAAAAGAAGATAGACCCTTCACTTGAACTCTACTTTTGTACATTTGTTCCGCATATGTTTGAGCCTTGCTTGTCGCTAAAGAAATATTTTTTTTATTATCTTTAATATTGTTTTTTTCTTTTTCAATGTTAGTTTCTATATTTTTTAACTGTTGTTCATGAATCATTAATCTCTCTTGATTGTTACTTATCATTATATCAGTTAAATTAATTTCACTTGAAAGACGTTGAATTTTTTCTAATCGTTTCTTTGAAATAAACGATATTCTGCTATCTCTATTTAAGATAACACTTGCTAATTTCTTTTCAAGTCTTTCTTTTCTTTTTTCTAATTGTTTTATTGTAACTTTATGATTTCTTATGTTTAATTTAGTTTCTTTTTTGTCGTTTTTTAAATTACTTATTTTTTCTTTAGATTTATCAATTTCTTGATGATAATTATTAATATTTTGAGTTTCTTTATTTATATTACTCAAATTTTGATCAATTTTCTTTCTTACTTCTTGTTCTCTTTTATATAAATGATTAGAAATAAATTCTTTATCACTGATCCCAGACATATTATAGAGCGTTCTAACTGTATTTTGATTCATTAAATCCAATAATTCTTCTTTATTTTGTGAATTATTATAAAATAATTTTAAAAAAGAAGTATTTTTATTATTTAATAGAAAGCTTTTTTCTCTCGAATCTAATTTACTGAATAATTCTTGCTTTTTTTGTATATTTGCAATGTTATTAAAAAACATAATTTTATTTGCGGTATTTCTATACTCGGCTAATATATTATCATTTTCAATATTATTATCTATGGCACTCATACTAACATTTTGGGGGTTTTGCGGTTGGATATTTTTTTCACTATCTTGTCCAAATATTTTTTGATATCTTTCTCCTAACCAGAATTTTAGTGACTTATCTAAATCAATATGCCTTTTCTTTAATTCTGTTATTTTTTCATCACTTAATAAATTTGCGAGCTCACTTTTTTCATCAGATAAAGCTTCGCTGGCAGTTAACATTTCATATATATCTTTAATTTCAAGATGTTCATTGTTATTGATGAGAGACTCTTTATCTTCTTTATTTAATTGATTTAATATATTTATTTTTTCTTTTAAAGTAGCCATTGCAAAAATTTTTTTTCTTTCATTTAAATCTTTTGTAGAATAAAAGTATTGACTTGACGCTAAAGCACCACTATTAATAAATGCTTTTGCACTATTATATATTGCATCCCTTATATTTTTTTCCATATTACTTCCAAATATACTAATAATTTGTTCTGATAGATGATCATTCCACCATTTTGAATTATTGTTAGAACGACTCATTTCTTCTTTGAAGGCGTTTATTAATACTTCATTATCAACATTCATAAAAAATCACCTACTCTATAACTCTATACTGTTTATATATTCTCTAACAATATCAAAGACTTTACTTTTTTCACTTAAATCACTAATATCTACCAAATCCTCTTCGCCAACTGCATTTTTAATTATTTTTTTTACATATATTGCATCCTCTTCATTGTTAGCACTAACCGAATATAATAAATATTCTATATCATCTATTTCAATAATATTTAATACTTTTCCTTCAACCTGATTACCAAACTCATCCCTTAATGTAATTATATTATTCTCCATACATTTTTACCTTTCTTTTATTGCATTAACGATCTTATTTACTACAGTATTAACAAATACTTGTTCTCCGCTATTTGTTATTTTAATTAATTGTCCATCAATATTTTTGGCACAGTAGATGTTAACCCCACCTTGACCATTCATACTATAAATACAATATTTATTTTCCATATATTCAAAATTCACAATTATATTAGCAACAACAGATGAGCCATCTTCTAGAGTAATTGTAAAATTTCTATTAAAATCTAAATCCATATAGTTCTCCATTTTCTATTCATCATTTCCTTATTTTTCATATTGTCATTCCCCTATTTATAAGACGATTATAACAAAATTTTTATCTTTTTTCAATTAAAATGGTCTAAAATAATGAAGCAAAGTATTTTGCTCTAAAAAAATACTTACTTTTATTCTGGTATTACGTAAGTATTTTTGATTAAATTTATTTTTTTTCAATTTTTAAATGATGGTAGGCAAGATCTGTTACCATTCTTCCGCGAGAAGTCCTTTTTAAGAGTCCAATTTGTAAAAGATAAGGTTCATAAACATCTTCTATAGTAGATGCCTCTTCACCTATAGAAGAAGCTAAGGCATCAAGACCAACAGGACCTCCGTTAAAACGTTCAATGATAGAAATTAATAAATGATAATCTGTATCATCTAATCCTAAATCATCTACTTTTAGTCTTTTTAAAGCATCTTTCATTATTTCTAAAGTGATTACGTTACTTCCTGCTACTAGAGCAAAATCTCTTACTCTTTTAAATAAGCGATTAGCAACCCGTGGTGTACCTCTACTACGTTTAGCTAATTCTAGGGCAGCATCAGAATCAATATCCATTTTTAATACTCGGGAAGTTCTTTTCACAATTTGGAAAAGTTCTTCTTCTGTATAATAATTCAATTTTGCAATAATTCCAAAACGATCTCTTAATGGAGCAGATAAATCTCCAGCTCTAGTTGTTGCCCCTACTAAAGTAAATGGAGGTAAATTGATTCTAATGTTTCTTGTTGAACCTTCACTTCCTACTACAATATCTAGACAAAAATCTTCCATAGCAGGATATAGTATTTCTTCAATAAATCTAGGAATACGATGAATTTCGTCAATAAATAAAACATCATTTTCTTCTAGTGTGGATAAAATAGCAGCTAAATCTCCACTTTTTTCAATAGATGGCCCGCTAGCTGTTTTGACATTACTTCCAAGTTCATTTGCAATAATATAAGCTAAGGTGGTTTTTCCCAGACCGGGTGGACCATACAGCAAAACATGATCAAGGGACTTTTTTCTAATCAAGGCACTTTTGATAAAAATATTCATATTCTCCTTAACATCTGTTTGACCTATATACTCTTTTAAACTTTGCGGACGAATATTAATTTCATCAATATCTTCTTGTAACAGGTCACTGGTAATAATTCTGTCGTCCATATTATTCTCCTTTCCTTAAATAATTTTTATTTACTTTTTTATCTTATCATAAGTGAAATAAGCTGGCAAGGTATTTGTTAAAGAAAAAAGTTTAAGTAAAAATGAACTTAAACTAGTGAACAATTGTTGGTTTTAGATAAGAAAAGAATTCTACATTTCTTAATATTCCATAAAAAATTACCACAAAAAGAAGAAGATAACTAGCATATTCTTTAGACTTTTTAGAAACATTTCTTAGTAATAGTTTTAATGGAAAAAAAGTAATAAAAAGAAGAAATACTAGCGGATTATAACGAAAAGCTTGATAAAAATCAAACTTTAAGATAGATAGTATCATTCTTGTGATCCCACATCCAGGACAATAAAAGTTGGTTAATTTATGAAATAGGCATGGAAAATAGAATTTCGTTTTTTGGATAAAAAGTATTCCAACAATAAAAAGAAGACTCAAATTTATTTTCTTTTTCATCACTCAGAGAAACGATTTAAATCATTTTGAATCAAACAATTACTAACGATTCCTAATCCAAAGAGAGAAAGTACTAAATAAAGTATCGAATTATCACTGATTGGTAAATTATATTTTCTACCAGCCATTTCTAATTTTTTTCCCATTTGATAATTCCAGTAAATTGCATAAATTCCACAGGTTATGATAGTTAGAAGAAATGCCATTGCCCCACTGGAATTTTTTTCGTCACTAATCATATTTGATTCATCTGTCATCATAATAAACCAATAAATATTGTAAATTCCACAGGTCACTAAAGATAAAATAACTGAAACTGCAACATTTCGATTTGGTAAATTCAAAGTTGATGTTGAATGAAAATTACCGTTTTTTTCTACTAATGATGCTCCGCATGATTTACAAAAAATTGCTTGATCTTCTACTAATTGTCCACAATTTTGACAATATTTTGCCATTAAAATTCCCTCACTTTCTTTTTCATTATATCAAAATTATTTATTCTAATCAACAAATAATGTTGGATATCTATACTTAAATATTTTTTTAATTTAAGCTATCAATATAGTTATTGATAAATTAAAAAATGACTATTAAATAGTCATTAACTCTTGCTCTTTTTCTTTTAAAGCTTCTTCTACTTTTTTATTATACCTGTTAATTAATTCTTGAACTTCTTCATTGCCTTGTTTTTCAATATCTTCTGGTAATTTTTCTTTTTTGATATCGTTATTCGTATCTTGTCTAATATTTCTTAAAGCTATTTTAGCCTCTTCAGCAATTTGTTTTACTTGTTTTACTAATTCTTTTCTTCTATCTTCTGTTAGTGCTGGAATAATTAAAAAAATTACTTCACCATTATTATTGGGTGTTAGCCCTATATTTGCCTCAAAAATAGCTTTTTCAATATCTCCTAAAATACTTTTATCGAACGGTTTTATTGATAACTGTCTAGCCTCTGGGATAGAGATATTGGCAAGTTGTTTTAATTGGGTTGGCACACCATAATATTCTACCATTATTCCATCTAATATTCCTGGATTTGCTCTACCCGCTCTTACATTAAGAAATCTTTTTTCCATGGAAGTAATTGATTCTTCCATTCTTGTCTCACATTCTAATAATAATTCATCTAATTCCATATTTTATTTCACCTTTCTTGCTTTGATAAATTTATTTTAACATAAATCTACATTAATTGCTATGTTTTTTGTTATCTACATCTTTTTTAGAATATGTTAAATATGAATTGATTAGGTCAAAATCCATTAAATTATCAGGAATTTTGTCCACATCAAAAAATTTTAATCTTTTGGTTTCTGAATCTCCCTTTAAGTTACAGATATTATTCGTTAAAACATTTGCTAGATAAAGCGAAGTATTATTATAAACAATATCACCGTTAGGATAACTATTTTTTCTAGTTTCTCCAGACAATGTATCAATTAGAATTAAATCATTGGGATTTAATTTAATTCCTGTTTCTTCATAAGCTTCTCTAACAGCAGTAATTTTTAAATTTTCTCCTAATTCTTGGCAGCCACCAGGTAATCCCCACTTATTCCTATCGGTTCTTTCTTGTAATAGTATTTGTCCTAGTTCATTTCTTATTATAATAGCCGAGCCAGTTTGAATAAAGGGAATATGATTAATTCTTTCGTCAAGAGCCATTCTAAATAAAACGGGATACCCTCCATATTTAGCACTTAACTCTAATAACTCTTTTTCATTCAAACTCATTACTAGTTTTACAAATTCTTCATGAGTGTACTCTCTCATTTTTTTATAGTTCATAAACTCCTCCTAAAACCTATATGTTCATTATAACATATTCTAATTTTAATTACTTTCGTTTTCGAAATTTTTATTTAAAAAAGTTTTGTTATCATTGCTATTTAGCCTTAAAAATATAAAATTCTTTTATTAATAATCTTATTCATAATAATTAATAAGAGGTATTTCATATACTTAAATATGAATAATGATAAAGAAAGAGAACTAAGAGTTGATGAGTGGATTTGGGTTATTTTTATTATTTTAAGTGTTTTTAATATCTTTGGAGATGAATTAGAAAAAAAATTTTACCGAGAAAAAGATATTTCGTCTAAGAATTTATCCAAAAGTATTTTTACTCTAACTATTCTCGTTTCTTTCTTTATCTATGTTTATCTTTCTTATCGTAAATATCAAGTTTTTTCAAGAAATAAATTAGAAGGAAAGAAGACAGATATTTGTGAAACAAGATTTTTTGCAAGTATCCTAGTAGTTATTGCTTCGTTTTTGTATTTGTATTGTCAACTTACAGATAAGGAAGATGTTAATCCTTCTTTGGTTTAGAAAAATACGTGAACGAAAAGAAAAATGGAAGTATTGTCCTTCCATTATTTTGCCTCTTCGGTTGCTCTTGTTTCTCTGATGACAGTTACTTTGATTGTGCCTGGATACTGCATTTCATTTTCTATGCGTTCTTTGATTTCTCTTGCAATCTGAAAACTTGTTAAATCATCTACTTCACTTGGATTAACCATAATTCGAATTTCTCTTCCCGCCTGAACCGCGTAAGCTTTTTCTACACCAGAAATGGATTTACCGATGGTCTCTAGTTGCTCTAATCTTTGAAAATAGTTTTCTGAAGTATCATTTCTAGCTCCTGGTCGTGAGGCAGAAATCGTATCTGCTATTGCAACAATTGAAGCAATAATACTTGTTGGCTCTGTGTCGCCATGATGAGATAAAATAGTATTAACTACTACATCATCTTCCCCATACTTTCTAGCAATTTCTGCTCCAATTTGAACATGTGATCCTTCCATTTCATAATCGATTGCTTTTCCAATGTCGTGTAAAAGCCCAGCGCGTTTTGCTAGATTAATATTTTCTCCTAATTCACTGGCTAAAAGACCGGCAATATTGGCGACCTCTATTGAGTGTTGAAGTGCATTTTGACTATAGCTTGTACGAAAATGTAATTTTCCAATGATTTCTATTAACTCAGCGTCCATTTTACTGATTCCTAGGGAATAGATAGCATCTTTCCCGTATTCTCGAATAGCAGCCTTTACGTCATTACATGTTTTATCGTACACTTCTTCAATTCTACCGGGGTGAATTCTTCCATCGCTAATTAAAGATTCTAAGGTCAATCTAGCAATTTCCCTTCGTAATGGGTCAAAAGAAGAAATGACTATCGCTTCTGGTGTATCATCAATAATCAAATCTACTCCTGTTACTGCTTCAATCGTTCGAACGTTTCTTCCTTCTCGTCCAATAATTCTTCCTTTCATTTCATCATTCGGTAATGTGATAACACATACTGTTTTTGTGTTAGTAACATCAGCTGCGTATCTTTGCATGCTACTAACGATCATTTCTTTAGCAATATTATCTGATTCAATTTTGGCAACTGATTCTTTTTCTTTGATATAAGTCGCAATTTCTTTAGAAATTTCTGTTTCTACCCTTTTCATAATTGTATCTTTTGCTTCTTTTTTGGTTAGACCAGCAATACTTTCTAATTTTTCTAGTTCACTCCGTTTTAGATCTTCCATTTCATCTAATTTCTCTTGTATTTCTTTTTGGCGTTCTTGAAGAGAATTTTCTTTTTCATTGACAATATCTTCTCTATTTTGTAGAGTTAAATCTCTCCTATCAATATTTGATTCTCTTTTTAAAAGGCGATCTTCTGATTCTTTTACCTCTTGTTTTTTTTCTTTAATTTCTTTTTCTGTCTCTAACTTTAGTTTATGAATCTCTTCTTTTGTCTCCAAAATAGCTTCTCTTTTACTTTTTTCTGCTTCTTTTTTAGCGTCTTCTAAAATATTTATAGCAATATTTTTACTACGTTTTATTTTTATATTATTTAGTATTATCATACCAACTATCCCTAAGAAAAGTCCAACTAAAAATACTAAAATGGAGACTAGTACTATATTCATATAACACCTCCATTCTTTATCTTTGAATAGAAAATTAAATTGACTATTAATTCCACTATACATTTTCATTTTATCTAGTATTTTTCAAGTTGTCAAGTCTCTGAAGATTTTAGAAAATATTTCAACTTAAAATTTTATTAAAAAAGGACAAAATATTAATTTTTAACCTATATATCTCCTTTCAGTTTTTGAATCAATAAAAAACTCGAAAGACTTTTACTCTCGAATTTATCTTTTGCTAATCATAAAAATGCTTATTTATTGTACAAAATAACCATTTTTATTCAAAAATGAAGCTAATTTTTTTTCATCAATGGTGCTAATATAATCTGTAACATCATTATTTTGTATAATTGCTACCATTGGTACTACCATTTTAAAATTTGGATTTTTTTCTTTTAAATTGTCTTTGATTTTTGAAGATATTACAACACCTTCTGATACACCATAATAAATCATATCGTATTTAAAATTATATTTTTTTGAATAATTGGCAAGTTGTTTTCTAAACTTACTACTTGATTCGCCGTAGTCTAAAATTACTATTAAGCTTTTTTCTGGAGATGCTAATTTTTCTAAAAATTCCTCATTAGTAATTTGCTTTTCAGCAGCAGCATCTTCTTTTAGAAAGTCGTATTTTATTAACAATTCTTTAAGAGCTTGCTCCCCTAGTATTTCATTTGCAATACCTTTTAATTTTCCATTTTTTATCATAATTACTGCCGGTTCTTTTAATGATTTATCATCAATATTCAATTTATTTTTTATTTTTCGAAGATTTTTATTGCCATTTTCTTCAATATCAAAAGTAGTGAATTTTAATTTGTAATAACTCTTATAAAAATTAATTATAGTTTTAACATCTTCACAGAGATAACATGCTTTTTGATCGCTAGAAGTTATTAATAATAAAAAATCCTGTTTTTGATCTATTTTTTCAATAATTTTATCTGTCTTTGTTAACTTTTTTTTAGGACTCGAATGATTAAATAAGAAAAATATCGCTAGAAAAGCAATTATAATTAGTAATATTCCTCCCATTATTAATGATATTTTTTTCTTATTTTTCACATTATACACCAACCTTCTATTATAATAATCACTTATGTTTTATTGATTATGGAATATCTTAGTTATTTGAACATGTACTTTTATCAAGGCTTGCACTAGGTTTCCTTGTGTTTTCGACCTTAGTATCTGCATATAATTCTATTTCTATTTTTCCTTTTATTTTTTTTCCTAATAGTTCATCTTGAACAGGACTATCTTGACATTCACTAAGATTGTTATTTTGACAGGAATCACTTAGCCACATATAAAAATCATATTGGTCATAGTTTTCCTTGTCATCACTATATTTTACTAAATCTTGTTGAATATTTGTTAAAAGAAATCTTCCCTCTTGAATGGTATCAAATTTATAGTCTAAACTACCTTCAGATAATTTTTTATTATTTTTTAATAATTTCCATTTTAAATATGGACTTAGTAATGAGCAATCAATTTCTAATTCATTTAGAGCAATATCATAAATAATATTATCAATAGTATTGCTTTTTGCACCTCCTACTAAAAAGGAAATATGGATAACATTATTTTCTCTTTTTTGAACATCTTTATCTAAAATAGGAAGCATTTCAATTTCACTAGAATCAAATTGGTTTTCCCCATATGCACTTTCATCTATTTGAATTTTTTCACCAAGCATACTTCTAAAAAGAGAATCAGGACTTACAGCATAAGTTATTCCTATAATTAATATTAAGATCATAAAAATACCTAGTATTATTATTACTGGATAATTCTTTTTTTTCTTTTCTTTTATTTTATCCATATTACCCCTCGATTCTAGTAACCCTGTATGATTTTGCCATCATTAGTGTACCAAATAAATAAAAAAAATGCAATACTATTTCTATTTGGTGAAAAAAACAAACTTTTATAGAAAAAAAGAAAAACAGCTTTATATTTGCTGTTTTTAGTAAGAATCTACATCAATTTTTACTTTTTTTCCAATATTTAAGTTAGAACTTGCTTGGACAATATTTCGAATTGATCGAATTGTTTTTCCATTTTTTCCAATAATTCTTCCTAAATCTTTTTCTGATACTAGCACTTCAATATGAATAAGGTCGGTTTCAGTTGTTTCATATTCCTTTACGGAAACAGCCTCTTTATCTTCACAAAGAAGTTCTACTATTGTTTTAGTTAATAATACTAGATCCATGACTATTTTCCTTGTTTTTGATTATGGAATTTTTCCATGATTCCAGCTTTACTTAGAATGTTTCTTACTGTATCAGTAGGTTGTGCTCCTGTTGCTAATCTTGCTAAAGTTTTTTCTTCATCTAGTTTAATTTCAGCAGGATTTTTTAATGGATTGTAAGTTCCTAATTGTTCAATTACTTTTCCATCTCTTGGACTTCTAGAGTCAGCAACAACAATTCTATAAAATGGAGCTTTTTTAGCCCCCATTCTTTTTAATCTAATTTTAACTGCCATATTTTTCTCCTCCTTTTTCTTGTGGTATTACTATAACATAAAATTACTTATTGTGTCAACTTTTTTTTGTTACATCTTAATATAAAGTTCTAGATTTTTCTTTGAATTATAGTTTGATATTTTCCTCGTTTTTTAGATAAATTATCTTTTTCATAGACAAAGGCTGTAACTGTTATTGGGGAAGTAATTTTATTAATATTTGTACTAGCAGTTAGTTTTATTGAGGTTAAGATAGTATTATCATGATAACTTTTTTGGGTAACATGACTATAGGTTTTGGTTGTTTGATTAATATCATCATATAAATAAACTTGAATATCATTAAATATTTTTTCTGTGTCACTTGGTGATGTAATAATTTGACTTACCTTTCTATTTTCAATTTGATATTCAATAACATATCCTATTTTGTGATTTATTTTTCCTTGTTCTTCTTCATATTTATTCCATAGTTCAATTTGATTTCCTGTTAAAATAGGATTAGTTGTGTAAAATACTTCTAGAGAAATAATATCTTTATATATGGTTAGTGGGCTATTATAAGTTGGTGTTAATATTTTTGTTCCATTGTTATTTTGATAAAGTCCTAGAGGAATTTTTTCTTCTACTTTTGGTTCTACTATTTTTTTCAAGGAAGTATCTTTAATTTTTGATGTTTTTAAATTTTTGGATTGACATCCAAGTAATATTGTAATTAGTAAAATACTGCATAAGAAGGCCTTATGCTTTTTCATCACTGGACTCACCTATTATATATATTGGACGTTTTTTGGTTTCAAGGTAAGTCTTAGATAAGTATTGTCCAATAATTCCCATACAAAATAGTTGAATACCACTACATAAAAAGATGATACAAACTAAGCTTGGCCATCCATTAACAGGATCACCATAAGCTAAGGTTTTTATGATAATGGCAATAATCATGATGAAAGAGATTAGACAAAATATTAATCCCACTACAGCGGATAAGACAAGTGGAACAGTAGAAAAAGCAGTAATTCCGTCAAGAGCATAAATAAATAATTTCCAAAAACTCCATTTAGTTTCTCCGGCAACACGATTAATATTTTCATATTCTAACCATTTGGTTTTAAACCCAACAAAGCTGAATAATCCTTTAGAGTAACGATTATACTCCTTTAATTCTAAAATGGCATTAACCATTTTTCTATTCATAAAGCGATAATCTCTGGCACCATCTACCATTTCTACTTTACTAAGACGATTAATTAGTTTGTAAAACATTCTAGCACAAAAACTTCGAATTGGTGGTTCCCCTTTTCTTGTGACTCTTCTAGTGCCAATACAATCATAGCCTTCTTCAGCCAAACGATACATTTCTTTTAATAAAGAAGGAGGATCTTGTAAATCGGCATCCATAATAGTAACATAATCTCCTTTAGCGTGTTCTAGTCCAGCATACATAGCAGCTTCTTTACCAAAGTTTCTGGAAAAAGATAAGTACTTTACTCTTTTATCTTTTTTATGATATTCTTTTAATACTTCTAAAGTCTTATCTTTAGATCCATCATTTATAAAGATTAATTCAAAAGTTAATTCTTTTAATTCTTTACTTACTTTATCAATTTCTTGATAAAAATAAGGTAATGCTGATTCTTCATTATAACAAGGGACAATAATTGATAATATTTTTTTCATTGATAATACTCCTTTACTGAGTTCATTGTAACATAGAATTTTAGAATAAACAATGAAAATATTTTATATGAAAACTTTAATAGATTGATTATTTTTTCTTTTTAATAATCTCATGTCTAAACTTGTCAAAAAATGACAACAATGTTATAATTTAATTATCTTAAAAATAGAAAGTGGTAAGTTTATGGCAAAGAAGAAAAAGAGAAAAATCAATAAACAAAAAGTGTTTAGTTTTGTTAGTTTAATATTTATTGTAATTTGTATTTTATGGTATGGAGGAAGATTTATTTATTTTTATTTAGACAGTAAGAAAACTAGTGCTAAGGAAGCAAATATTTTTGCAAAAGTTTTACTTAATAAAAATTTAGAAAAAAATACTTTAAAACAAGTTAAGGAAGACTATTATTTTAAAGGCAATGTTAGTGATAATTATGTAATGTACTCTAATATTTTGTGGAGAATTGTTAAAATAAATAAAGATAATACTGTTACTTTGATTAGTGAAAATGTAATGGGTACTTTAAATAATGGAACAGATACATATGCTTCTTCTAATGTAATTACTTGGTTGAATTTAGAGAAAGAAAAAAGTTATAGCGGTGTTTTGGAACGGGTTCTTAGTAACAAAGATAGTTTTTTAGTTAAATCTAGTGTTTGTACAGATACAATTAATGATGTAAATAAAATTACTTGTGATAAAGTAAATAATACTTATGATATTGGTCTTTTATCTATAGAGGATTATTTATATACTGGAGGGAATAAAGGCTTTATTAATAATGGAAAAATTACTTATTTAGCGAATCAAAATAAAAAGAAAAATTATTGGTATATTACTAGTGAAGGAAAGTTAGATAGTGATACTGAAAATGAAATTATTGGAATTCGTCCAGTGATTACGATTGCTTCAACAATGGAAGCAAAAGATGGAAATGGGACGCAGAAGAAGCCTTATCAATTTGAAGAAGAAAAAAATTATCATGCTACCTATGTTCAATTAGGAAAGGATATTTGGAGAGTTTATGACAGTGATGAAGAAAAATTAAAATTAATTTTAGATAAAACAATAACAAATAGTGATGAATCAGCATTTAAATACCTTTATGCAAAGAAGAATTATCAATATAATGATACTACTTATGGTACTCTTGCCTATTATTTAAATAAAACTTATTATAAAAGTTTAGACTATGGAAGTATTATTGTTGAAAATAATTATGCAAATGGAATTTATGGAGAGGACAATCATTATTCTCTAGAGGAAATTAGTAAAAATACAATTACGACAAAGGTAGCGCTTCCTAGTCTTCATGATGTTATTGTAAACGATGAAATTGATGGCTATGTTACAGCAACAGGTGTATCGGGAAATGATAGTTATATTTATGTTCGAAATAGTAATGGCTTAGTTGGACAAAAAAGTATTAGTTATGAAAATAAAGTGCGTCCTTGTATTAGTATTATGAAAGAAAATCTTAAAAGTGGTAGTGGGACTTTAGGTGACCCTTATAGATTAGGAGAATAAAATGCAGAAAAAGAAGAAAAAAAAGGTTTTAAAGAGAACAATTTTCTTTGGGATTGTTGATGTTATGGCAATAATTTGTTTCTTTATTATGTATGGGCCATGGGATTATGTAAGAAATTTATATGTTACAACAGCAATGCAGACGATGACACATAAGTATTTAGCAAGAATATTTTATAGTGAGAAAAAGATTACTGAAATACAGAGTAATAATTATTTAGTTGGAGTGAATGAAGACGCTGATGTTAGTTCTATTGTCATTGATACAAAAGAGAAAAAGAATTATTTAAATGAATATGAAAAAGAATTATTGGAAAGAGAAAATGAAGATGATTTATATAAAGTTTTAAATGTTAAGGTAGGAAATGCAAATGGTTATTTAATTGCTATATATGATCCTACAAAAATTACCCTTCTTCGAACCAAAAAATTTAATTCTGGTACTTATGGAGAAAGAGTTATTGATATGTGTAAACGGTACGGAGGGGTTGTTTGTATTAATGGTGGAGGATTTTCTAATGGTCTAGATAAAGGATCTGATATTCCACAAGGGTATGTTATTGATGAAGGAAAAGTGGCTTGGCCAATTCAAAATGATTATAGTAATACTAGAGGAAATATTATTGGGATGACGAAAGATGGAAAATTAAAGTTAATGAATAATGCTACTGGTGATGAAGCTATTAATGCTGGTGTTTGGTATGGTGTTGAATTTGGACCATTTTTGATTGTAAATGGAAAATCAGTTACGATTGAAGGTACTCCATTTGGTGTTGCTAATAAGTGTGTTATTGCGCAAAGAAAAGATGGCGTAATGATGTTTTTAGTCACTGAGGGAGAAAGCTATATTGATGGCGCTAGTATGAGTGATGTTTTAAAGGTATTAAAAAGGTATGGCGCTTATAACGCAGCTAATTTAGATGGTGGACAATCCACTTCCCTAGTTATTGATAATCGTTTAGTGAATACGCCTAACTATGCTGCTAAAAAACAAGGTGGTAGATATGTTGTTACCGGATGGGGATTAATCCGTTAGGGAAGGAAGAATTATTCATGAAAAAAAAGAAGTTAAAGAAAAAAGGTAGACAAAAAAATAAAATACTTAAAAGGACAATTGTCTTTAGTGTTTTGGATATTATTGCAATTATCTGTTTTTTTATTATGTATGGGCCATGGAATTATGTAAGGAATTTATATGTTACAACGGCAATGAATACAATGGAACATAGATGGATGGCGAGAATTTTTTATAGTGAAGAAAAAATTGAAAAAATCATGAATGGCAACTATTTTGTCACAATTAATGAAGATGCTAACATTGATGATATTGTAATTAATACAAAAGAAAAGAAAAAATATAAAAATGAATATGAGAAAGAACTTTTAACTAGAGAAGATGGCAATGATTTATATAAAGTTATTCGCTTAAAAGTTGGTGGTGCTGATGCCCATTTGATTGCTATATATGACCCTAAAAAAGTAGAATTAATTCATACGAAAAAATTTAATGTTGGTGGGTATGGCGAGAGAGTAATGACAATGTGTGAAAGATATAATGGTGTTGTTTGTATCAATGGCGGAGGATTTGTTGATAATGGTATGGGGTCTGATATTCCTGTTGGCTATGTGATTAAAGACCATGAAATTATTTGGACACCTAAGGGGGAAGATAAGAATACTTACCGAGATAACATCATTGGAATTACTGATGATGGCAAATTAAAATTAATGGCTAATGCGACTGGAGAAGAGGCAATAAATGCTAAAATTAAAGATGGTATGGTATTCGGTCCTTTCTTAATCGTCAATGGAAAGGCATTGGAAATTGTCGGAGATCCTTGGGGAAAATCGCCACGAATGGCTATTGCGCAAAGAAAAGATGGCGTGATGATGTTTTTAGCAATCGATGGAAGAAATTATATTGATGGGGCTAGTCTTCAAGATGTTGTTAATACTTTAAAATTATATGGGGCTTATAATGCTGCTAATCTAGATGGTGGACAATCCTCTACAATGGTAGTTGATGGTGAGTTAGAAAATAATCCTCCAGCAGAAGCTAAACGTACGAAAGGAAGATATGTTGTTACTGGTTGGGGCCTTATTCCATAAAAAAACGACTTCAAAATGAGGTCGTTTTTCTTATTCTTCTTTTATCAAGATTTAATTTTATAGTTAGTACAGGTTTTATAGTCTCTTTCCCTACTTTAGTTTTAGATTATATTTCCTTGATGTTTTAGCTTTCCATATTTTTTGTAATAGTAATTAATACTTTTTGATAAAAAGTTATCTTGTAAAAAAATCTGAAAAGAGTTGGGGATAATTATTTAACAACCTAGGATTTATTGTATAACTACTAAAATCGTAAGTATGATATTCTTCAGTGATAGCATAATGTAGATGAGCTCCTGCTGTACATCTATCATATCCTCCATTTGTAATGGATGTGGTTTCACCTCCAACCAGTCCTATCACTGTATTTTCTATTTCTAATAAATGTCCATAAATCGTTGTATATTTTTTTCCATTAACATTATGATAGATAAAAATAATATTTCCACCACACGCTGTTTTATACAATATATCACTAACTACTCCCTTCCCACTAGCATAAACATTTGTTCCTTCTTTATTACAAGCTAAATCTATTCCTTTATGGGATAAAATGTTATATTCTTTACTCACACATCCTTTTTGTAGAGGATAATCAAACTTTTGAATCACTGGGATATCTAGGCATGTTGATAATTCTTGATTTTTTATGCACCCTATAGAAAGATAGTAGTTGATCTCATTTTGAAGATTTTGAATATCTTCTTCTAGAGTCGTACTAATGCTATCTGTAGTACTTATATTTTTTGCTTTGAGAAGGATTTCTAAATCAACATAGGTATCTCTTTTAGTTCTTAATTTATCTAATTTATTTTGATACTTTTCTGTTTCTTTTTTAAGATTTTTTAATTCTTGTTGGTAATTAGAAATTAGTTCTTGCTGATAATTTATGATTTTTGTTATAGACATTTTTCGGTAAATAAACTCTGAATAATATTTTGCATCAATCATATATTCTAAATAAAGATTTTTGTTGTTTTGTAACTGATAGAATAAAATGATATAATTTACTTCTTGTTTTATTTTTAAAATTTGGGTTTCTTTTTCTTTAAGGGAATCTTTTAGTTTATTAATAACTTCTGTTAAATTGACAATCTCTTGTTCTAGATTCTCTTTTTCTAGGATAATCTCTTCTTTAGTCATATTATTTTTAGTAGAATAGGTATTTTTTTGTTCGATTAAATAGTAAAGTTCTTGATAAAGATCATCTATTGTTTTAGCATAAATTTTCAATGGAGAAAAAAGAAAAATAAGAAACATAAGAATTGGGAAAAGTTTTTTCATTATTCTATTTACCTCCTTTGAAATACTATTTATCCTATTGAATAAGTACTCTTTTTTCAATTTATGACTTGTTGAAAAAAGAAAAAAGATTAGATTTTCAACTAGAAACCTAATCTTCTTTGATTAATGAAATTTTTTTAAGAAAATTGTTGCTAATGAAGCAATTAAGATAAGGATATTTAAGTTTGAAGCATTGTGATTTACTCCTGTTTGTGGAGGTAATACTTCAATATCTCCTGTTGCTGCTTTTGTGTAAATGTAAGTAACAATAATATCTTCTTCTTGATATTGTCCTATTGTTTTACCATCTACTTTTACTAATACATAGCCATCAATAGTTTCTTCTTTTGTTTGATAAGATTTACCTATTTTTCCGGTTAAACTTTTTTCTTCTAATAATTGATTTCCGTCTTCATCAACATATCTAATAATTACTTTTCCTTTAATATCTACTTCAGAAGTATGTTCATCTTCTTTTTCGTCAGTATTATTTTCTGTTTTTAAGGTTGATTTTACTTTATTAGTTAATTCATCTATTGTTGGATCTAAATTTTTAAATGTTAGGGTTATTTCTTTGGTAAAGTCAATTATTCCTGTATTCAAATCTTCATAAGTATTTACTTCTTTTGAAATTATCCAAGTAATTGTTCTTGCATCCTCGTCGTAAATTCCTCCTTGTAAATCTGATTCTGTTATTTCGATTTCTGCTGGTAAGATATCTACAACTGTAATGGTTGCTGTACCAATATAATTTTCAATCTTTATATTTTGAGTAATTTTGTATGGAATGCTTTGGTTAGCAGAGGTAATTTTTATTACTCCATCTTTCTTTAAGGTATTTTCTGTAATTTTTCCTGTTGATTTGTAATAAATGTAGGTTACTTCTTGTTGATCATCTTTATACGTACCAGTTTCTTCTCCTTTTATTTCTACTAATTTATATCCAGAAATAGTCTTTTCTTTTGTTTGATAAGAATTTTCTACTAAATCAGTATATATCTCATCTTTTTCTAGTATTTTTCCTTCTGTATCTTGATAATGGGCAATGACTGTACCTTTTACGGAAACAGTAGTTTTACTGGTATCTTCTACAGGATCAGTTGTCGTTGTTGTTTTAATGGTTGCAGATACCTTATTCTCGATTTCTCTTGTTGTTGATGAAATTCCTTGATAAACAACTTTAATACTTTTTGTAATATTGATTTTTCCTGAATCAGGATTTTCATTCGTATCAATCGCTACTTCTTCTATCCAAGTAATCGTTTTGGTTGAAGCATCATATGTACCACCAGCTAAATCAGACTTTGTTGTATCAATTTCATATGGTAATATGTCTATAATTGTAATTTCAGCTTTACCAATATATTCTTTTACTATTGTTTGATATTGAATTGTATATTCTACTAAGTCATTAGTTTTTGTAATTTCAGAAGTTCCTGTTTTTGTCACTTTAGTTTCAGTTGTTTCTCCGGATTGTTTGTAATAAATATATTTCACTACTAACTCTCCTTCAATATATTTTCCTGTTGTTGATTCTCCTTCATTTTTTACAAAAACATAGCCTTTAATCTCTTTTTTACTTGTTGTATAGTCATTACCAACTTTTCCTTCTGTTGTTATGGTATCGGCAATTTCATTTCCGTCAGTATCAAGATATTTTGTAATAACTTTTCCTTTAATGTCTATTTCGGTATCATGCTCATCATGTTTTTCTTCGCTTTTATTGATATCTGTTGTAATTTGACCATCCACTTTGTTGACCATCTTAACTTGGGTATTGTCTAAATTTTTAAAAGTGACTTCAATTTCTTTTTTAAATTTTACTTTATACACACCATCTTTGTAAGTGTTAATATCCGCCTCTTCTAGCCAAGTAATTGTTTTTGTTGCAGCATCATAAATACCACCTTTTAAATCAGAATTTTCTACATCGATTTCATATGGTAATGTATCTACAACTTTTGTGATAATATGGCCAATATAATGATCAATAAGTGCATTATAATCAATTTGATAACTTACTTTTTCATTTGAGGAAGTGATTTTCTCTGTTCCTTCTTTTTCAATTGTATCATTGGTAATATCTGCTGTTTGTTTATAATAAATATATTTAACGGTTGTTGTATCTTCTTGGTATGTTGCTTGATAAGAAACGTTTGATTCATTTTCTTCTTCAAATGTTTTTTCTGTTTCATTATCTTTTAGCTGTACTAATTTATAAGTAATACCATCTTTAGTGATTTCTTTTGGTGCTACTGTTTTCTCAGTTGTTTTAATTAAACCGGTTGTTTCTTTATCTGCTTGTAATTTTTCACCCTCTGTAGTTTGGTATTTAACAATAATTGTACCCTTTTGAACTTTTGTTTCTTGTTCTGTTTCTTTTGTAATTTCTTCTTTATCTACTTTTATTGTAGCATTTACTTTATTTACTATTGTATCAACATTTGTTGGAATATTTAGATATACTACTGTAATTTTTTTATCGACTTTGATTTCTCCTGAAGTAGGATTTTTGTAAGTATCAATATCTTTTACTGATACATTCCAAGTGATTGTTTTTTCTGTAGCATCATATGTACCACCATCTAAATTAGATTTAGATTCATCAATTTCATATGGTAATTTATCAACAATAGTAATGGTTGCTGTACCAATATGATCTTTTAATGTTGTAGAATAATTAATGTTGTAAGAGAATAGATCAGTGATAGAGATTGTACTATTTCCATTAGCGTTTGTTTTTTCTACTTTTGGCTCAATAACTGATGGATCATCCTTTCCTACAGTAAATTTAATTTTTGAAGTATTACTAATTACCTCTTTTGTCTCACCATTTATTTTAACTATTGATTTAATAACATAGTCAAATTCCACTTCTTTACCGTTGCATGATGAGTCTGGATTATATTCTAGAGATCCGTCATTTTTTACTTTTAATTCACCGCAAGAGTTTGCCGTTTTCTTTACTTCTATTTCATCTGTTACGGTTGCTTTATCATCAGTTAATCGATTTTTGATTTGATCATTTGATAAAACACCATTTTCTTTTGTAATTGTTGTAGTTTCTCCTAACTTTGCAGAATAACTATCGTCCTTTGTAACTGCTGGAATAGCAACTACTGGTTTAGGGAAAGTCTCGCTGATATCTCCATTTGGATAAGCTGGATTACCAGATGTAGCTTTACCTGTTAAAGTTGCATTTTCATTAGTGTACATTGCACCATAATAATCTTCATTTGCTTCTACGGTATAGGATAATTTGGGTGCATTGGTAACTTTTAGCTCACCAATTTTCCAAGTAATTACTGTCTCTCCCTTGGCATTTTTTGTCACACTAACCGCATCTTTATAATCTTCTTTTAACTTTTCTTCATCTAATTTGAAACCAACTGGAATAGTATCTGTTACCACAACATCTGTTGCTATGGTTGTAATAGATACTAAAATATTACTAAATTCTTTTTCCAAATCATCTTTATTTTCAGCTAAATAAAAATTAGGATAAGTGATTTCTTCGTTTACTTTTTCAGATGTAGATACTTCTTTTAAGAAATTTTTAGCAGAGTCAGAATTTTGAACTTGAAATCCTACTGTATAAATGGTCACTCCATTTGTCTTTAGATTATCTGCTTCTTCTTTTGCTGCCTCTGATGGTTTTATTTTTTTACTACATCTCCTATCAATACAAACTGCATTATCAGAATTTCCTTCACCATAAGTTTCATCATTGTAGTTAAACTTTGTTGGCATTCCATCACTTAATAAGATAACTACCTTTTGCTTAGCAGTTGATGTTGATAAAAGTTTATTTGCTCTTTCAAGTCCAGCATCAACGTTGGTAGCTGCAGAATTTACGGAATCTGGAATATTTTTAATTAAATTAATAACCTCATCTTTTTTTGAAGACAAACTAGTTGAAGTTGTTGGTCTTGTTTCCCAAAAATCTGCATAATCAATGACATTCGTTCCATAGGTTACAATTCCTACTTTTACAAATGTTTCTGTATTTGTATTGTTTGCCATTAATTTTTCCACTAATGATGTTGCAGCTTCTTTTGTAGATTGCATTTTTTCACCATTCATACTAGCAGAACGATCTAGAACTAGAACAACATCTACAGTGGTTGATTGTGTAAATTTACTTGCAGAAACATCTAATACAACATTAGCACTTCTGCCATAAACTTCATCGTTTTTGGTTGCTGTTTTATTTAATTTGATTTTCCCATCTTCCTTATTATCTAGTGCTCTTACCGCAAAGACACCAACTGCAGCAATTGAAACTAAGGCTATCATACTAAATAAAACGGCTTTGAATTTTTTATTCATTACTTTACCCTCCTTGAAACAATTAATAAATACTTACTTCTATTATTTTTATACTTTGGATGATTACTACAAGTCTGTAGAATTAAAATATCATCATCACTCTTTAATTCTACATTGGTATGATATAAACTCTTTTCTTGTAATTTTCTAATATGAGCATACCACTTCAAATTGCTTTCAAAGTTTAAATTCATGTAAGTAAAATCTGTTGTTTCGATATGTACTGAGAAGATCTCATAATGATAGGTATTATTTTTTGTTTCTAGAGTGAGCATATGATGTTGATTAAAGAAAGATTCATTGTAATATTTTTCCAACTCATTGAAAGGGGTTTCTCGAATAGTGGAACTATGACCAAAAATGAGAATCTTTCGACTCATATCTAAGTTAACGCGATAATCTGCATAAATTGCTCCTAGGGCGTCTTTGTTTTTTTGGTAATCATGAGTAAGGTAATAATCATTATCAACGGTTTGCACCACAGGATAAATAAAATGATCATGATCAATAGTGATTGTTGCTTTGATGTCTTCATTTTTATATTTTTCTTGTAAGTAAGTTATTGTATCTTCTTTGGCAGCTGTTGGTAAATTCATATTGACGATATTATTTTGCTTGGCTTCAATATTCTTTCCTTCTTTTAAAACTCTATTCTGAAAAAAGTACTGATAACTTCCATGAACCGTCATTAAGAAAAAAATGAAAATAAAGAGTATGGCTTTCTTTTTTTCTATTCTCATGATACTCCTCCTAGAAATTAAATAATACTTAAGAACATAAAACCTCCTAAGTTGGCTTAATATGGTAAGAGAATTTTTTTAAATTGTCACTACTATAGTATGATAATTATTGAATTACTTTAGTATTCAATTTAATGTTTCTTTATAGTTATCTGAATGATTTATTTCTGGAAAAAGTATTTTTAGATTCATTTATTATCCTCCTTTCACTATTAATTTTTATATGCTACCATTTTTTTATCATCATTTAAAATCAATAGTGTCTTTTAACCATTTGTGTATTCAGCTTTATTTCTAATGTAATTCTTTATCCATATCATTTCCATTACTAATATTGGAAAAAATTTCTTTTTTTATTCAAGTTAAATTCTTTATAATATATATTTTTATTAAATTAAATTTTTTTAACAATTTTTAGAGGTTAATGTTCCTTTATATTGTATGAATGTTATTTATATTTTAAGTCAAAAAAAGAAACTCAAATTAAAGAGTTTCTATTATTTTTTATTTATAGTAATTAATGATGTTAGAAGGGTATTTAAATAGCGATATACGCCATGATCAATATCTTTTGCTTTTTTTAATCTTTCTTTTAAAGTTTCAAAACTAATATCATCTGTATTTTCGTGAATTAGTTCTTGGAATAATGTCTCCATTGTACTTTCTAAAAGGCCTCTGTCTATTTTTTCCAAAGTAATAGTAGTGTAGTTGTGAAGTTGATTCGAAAAGACTTTTAAATTTTCCTCTAAAAAAAATTCTCCAAAAATACACCAAGATGATGGATAATGCGTTTCAATTAAATGATTTTTACTTTTAATTACTTTAAAACTATCATTGTGTAATAGTATTCCTATCATAGAATTAGATGGAATTACTGTTATTAGTTTCTTTTTTATTTTTGGATATTTAGAAGTGTACTCTTCTTTTAAAAGACCTGGTCCATCAAAATTATAGATTTTTTTGACTTTTTTTAATAGCTGAGAAGGTAATTCCAAGGTACTTACCATAGCAAGATTTCCTCCTTTAGAGTGACCCACCACATAGACATTATCACTTTCTTTTGTAATATTTTCTTTTAAGTATTGAATGGCTTTTTGTTGAGTAATAGTTGGGTATTGATAAAGAAGACGAATATTTTCCATCCAGGCAATAAATGAATGATTGCTTCCATTAAAGGCAATAATTGTATTTTTTCCTAATGTAAAAGTAACAGCGCCAAACTGAGTCGTATTATCTTCTTCTTGAATAAATTTTTCTACTTTTAAATCTTGATATCTTCTAGATGAAGCCATGATTTTTAAAAGTTGGTAAGCTGTTTTAATTGTATTACTTGATTTTGTTCTTTCTTTATACTTGGTTGCATATTTGATTAATTCAGTCAAATTTTTTGAATTAGTAAAAGAATCGATTGGCAAGTAAGAGAGAATAGAAAAAATTAAAAAATCTTGTGTATTTAATTTTAAATGTTTTAATGTTGTATCTTTATAATAATTTAAATAATCGATAATTGTATACATATATTATTTTCCTCTTTACTATTGGTTAAATAAAATACAAAGCTAGTATTTTATTCTTTTTTTATTTTATCATAATTCAAAAAATTTGTCTAAATAAAAAAGGAATTTATAAAATATTCCTAATTAATACTTTGACATATTGAATAATATATTCTTGCAAATATCCCCCTATTTCTCGATTGTATTCTTCCCCTAAGAGCAAGTTATCTGAAATTATTTTAAAAGAAATTACTGGAAGATTTCTATTTTTAGAAATTTTATAGGTAGCAGCACTTTCCATGTCTTCACAAAGAATATGGTATTTTTCATTCAAAAATAAGATACGATCGACTTCTTGATTCCATACATCTCCGCTACCAATGGTTCCACATAAGTAATTTCCTTGAGGAGGATTTTTTTTAGCAATATCTAGTAAAATCTTGGTACTTTCATATTTTGTGAAACAATCTGGTTTTCCACTTAAAAATGTTAATAATTCCCACTTTTCAGGATGGGAACCTTCATCTTTTTTAAAGTAAGCTGTTTTATATGAATTAATATTTATACAATTGGTTGCAATAACTATGTCTTTAACATGTAAAGATGGTGTTGTTGAACCTGCTATTCCATAGTTAATAATTAGTTTGGGATGATAAGTTTCAATGGCAATAGTAAGAGAAGAACTTGCTTCAATAAGTCCTACTTTAGATAAAGAAATTACAATAGGGTAACCATTGATTGTTCCTTCATAAAATGTATAGCCACTTATCTCTTTTTGATTTATATTTTCTATTTCTTTTAGTAATGTATTACATTCTACTTCCATTGCTACTTGTAGTAATATAGGTTTTTTTCTCAATGTTATTCCTCCTTAAAAAGACAAATAAGATCATACTATAAACTTTTATGATAGTCAAGAGAAATGTTTATAAAAGGGCTTAATTATTCTTCATGATAATTTTTATTTTTGATAAATTCTCGTAAGATTTTGGTAATTGCTCTTTTTTCAATTCTAGAAACATAACTTCTACTAATTCCTAGGAATGAGGCTATTTCTTTTTGGGTTTTTTCTTCTTCATTAGATAATCCATAACGCATATCAATAATTTTTCTTTCTCTTTTTGATAAAATATTTAAGTATTTTTTTAATAATTTTATGTTATCTTTCAAATAAATGTCTTCTAAATAATCTGGATCTTTCGTTTTTAAGACATCTAGTATTGTTATTTCATTTCCTTCTTTGTCATAGCTAATTCCATCATATATACTTACATTTTTAGAATTCTTTTTATTGCTTCGAAAATACATTAAGATTTCATTTTCAGCACATTTTGCTGCATAAGTAGTTAATTTTACTTTTTTATTGATAGAATAAGTATCAATTCCTTTAATTAATCCAACAGTACCTATTCCTATTAAATCATCAACTTCATTTCCTGTTGTCTCAAATTTTTTAACAATATGTGCGACTAATCTTAAGTTATGTTCAATTAGCTTATTTCTAGCCTCCGTATCTCCATCTTGCATTTTTCTTATATAGTTGGCTTCTTCTTCAGGGGTAAGTGGTTCAGGAAAGACTTCATTGGAGTAGGATCCCATAAAAAATGTATTGCTAAGAAGCATATTTAATATATTTAAAAACATCATACACCTCTATTAATTTATACAAATAAAATACTTATTTTAGAACTTGTCTTTATCTGAATCTTTAATCAAGTTAATTAAATTAAAAAAAATGTTAGTATTTTACCAACATTTTAATCTTTTTTATAGTCGCAGCTTGTGCATTTAATTCCGTCTTTTCCTTCTACTAATAATTCACTACAATTTGGACATAATTCCCCAGTTGGTTTATCCCAAGTTGCTGTTTTACATTTTGGATAATTGTTACAACCATAGAAAGTTTTTCCTCGCCTTGTTGTTTTTTCCACAATCATTCCATCACAGTGAGGACACTTCATAATAATATGTTCTTCTTTTTTTTCTTCAGTATTTTTAATGTACTTACATTCTGGATAATTTGAACAAGCAATAAATTTTCCATATTTACTTTGTTTAATTACTAGGGGATTTCCACAATTTGGACACATTTCCCCTGTTTCGGTAGGAGACTTTTTTTCCATTTCTTTAAAAGCAACTTCTACTTTAGGTTCAAAGTCATTGTAGAATCTATCTAGTAGTTTATACCAAGTTAAATCCCCATCTGCTATTTTATCTAGATCGTCTTCCATTTCTTTTGTATATTTTACATTAATGATATCTTTAAAGAACTCTTGTAATTTATCCGTTATTTCTATTCCTATTTCAGTTGGAACAAATTTCTTTTCCACAATATTAACGTAGGCTCTTTCTTTTAAAGTATCAATTGTTTTTGCATAGGTTGATGGTCTTCCTATGCCTAGTTCTTCCATCTCTTTAATCAATTTACTTTCTGTATATCTAGCTGGTGGTTTAGTTTCATGTTCTGATATTTTTATTTCATTAGAGGATATTTTACTATTGGTAATTAAATCTGGTATGATTTTGTCATTATTTTCTTCATAGCATGAATATACTTTTAAATAACCATCGAAAATTAATATTTGACCTGTTGTTTTAAAACGATAGTCATTATTGAAAAGCGTTACGCTAGTTGCTTCTACAGTAGCATCTTTCATTAATGATGCTAGTGCCCTATAATAAATTAAATGATACAATTTATATTCATCTTTTGATAAGTAATCTTTTATATCTTCTGGACGTCTATTAATACTTGTTGGTCTAATTGCCTCATGAGCATCTTGAACATTTTCTGTTTTTTTCGATTTTTTTACATATCCTATATAGTTTTCTCCGTAAGTATTTTTAATGTAACCATAAGTATTTTTAATAAATTCGTCACTCATTCTAACCGAATCAGTTCTCATATAAGTAATAAGACCTACGGTTTCATCTTTTAGGCTAATTCCTTCATATAACTTTTGTGCTATTGACATTGTCTTTTTTGAAGTAAAATTTAGTTTATTTGATGCTTCTTGTTGAAGAGTTGAAGTAGTAAATGGAAACTTGCTTTTTTTCTCTTTCTTTTTTTTCTCAACAGCCTCAATAATAAATTCTTTGTCTAATTGAGCCAATATTTTATTGGCATACTCTATATCCTTAATTTCTATCTTATCTTTTTTGTAACTCTCTAATTTGGCATCAAAAGAATTAAAGTAAGCATCAATTTCATAATATTTTTCAATGTTAAATGCACTGATTTCTCTTTCTCTATCGACAATTAATTTTAAGGCAACACTCTGAACACGTCCTGCTGACTTTCCTTCTGTTTTAGATTGCATTAATTTGCTTAAACGAAAGCCAATAATTCTATCTAAAATCCGCCTAGTTTCTTGTGACTTTACTAAGTTGTCATCAATTTTTCTAGCTTTAGAGAACGAGGATAAAATTACATCTTTGGTAATTTCATTGAAAACAATTCTTTCATAATCTTCTTTTTTTAATCCTAAAGTATCATATAGGTGCCACGAAATTGCTTCTCCTTCACGATCGGGATCGGTTGCTAAATAAACAAAATCAGAATCTTTTACTTGTTTTTTTAATTCTGTAACAAGTTTTTTCTTTCCTTTAATAATTTTATAATCTGGTTTAAAATGATTATCCAAATCAACACCAAAGCCAAATTTACCTGATGTTGATAAATCTCTTATATGTCCAAGTGAAGAAACTACTTTATAATCTTTTCCTAAATATTTTTCAATTGTTTTGCTTTTGCTAGGTGATTCCACTATTACTAATTTTTTACTCAAAATAAATCCCTTTCCTTCCTGTTACATTATATACTAAATTAGAAGTAATTTGTCAAGCAATATGACTAATTTGACAGATTTAGTTATTACTTTATAAAAAAAAGATATTTTATAAAAAAATAATAGTGCCTCTTTAATATTAAGAAAATATAGAGAATAAATTTTAATTTTTGAAATTTATTTAATCTATTGACGAATTTGTTTGTGTAAAAAATACTGATTGTTACTTTTTATTTTTTTATTTATTCATTTTATTTAATTTATAATACAACCTATTTTAAATCCTTTTTTATTTGGATATATAATTTTTAGTCTTATATATTTCTTTAATAAGATAATTTTTTAACAGTATTTTTATTTTAATATTATGTTAAATGTTTATTAAAATATCATAAAAAAAGCCCAAATCCTTGTGTGTTTAAAGGTTTTGGACATAAAAAAACATTGGCGATTTCCTATTTTTGCATATTCTGCTATCGTCGGCGTTAAAGTGCTTAACTTCTGTGTTCGGTATGGGTAC
>CAKPLX010000010.1 GCA_934167785.1 uncultured Bacilli bacterium | reverse complement strand
ACATCTTAAACCTTTAAAAAAATAAAAAATCATTTAAATTTTTTGCTATCAAATGCTGTATTATAAAGAGGTTTGATTGGAGTTGGGAGGATAATTATAACCCGTTGGAGCCACCATAAGGTGAATCTGTTCGAACTATTCGAGCTTTTCATATAGAATCAATCAGAAGTGGTTGATTTTTTCTTTTGAGAAAAAATCATGGAAGGATTAGTATCTATGATCAAAGTAATCAAAAACAGAAATTGATATGGAGAAATCTTTGAAAAAATGCTTAGAGGTAATAAGGGATTTTTGTAATACTGATCCAATAATTATATAGTATTTTTAAACTTGATAAGTTAAATTTAAATTATATCAAATCTAATAAAATTATTATAAACAAAACAGCGTTTCTTGTCCTTAATTATTTATATCAATAACTAAGTAGGAAAATTAAAATATCAGAATTAGAAAATTACTTAAAACTATGAACTAATACTTGTTTTGGTAATAAATAAAATAAGAAAAGATTATCATCATTTTTTGATTCAATCAGTATGTCAACTAAAATATTTATAAAAAATAAGTTGTTTGAAAAAAGTAAAAGAGTGTGGGAAATACTTTGATTTATCAAAAAATTATATAAAAATGATAAGGAGATACTTTTAACAAATTCATTTTTAACAAAAAATATGATAATCAATGAAAAAATGATTATAATATGGAGCTGTAGCGAGTTTTAAATTAACAATCTTTTGATAAAGGTTCTGTATTTGACAATAGATGTAAATGTGCTAGAATAGTGCTCATTTAAAAAGCGAGGATACTATTACCGTTTCTGTAGATAAAGATGGGAGTGTTTTTCAATATTTGATTAAAATTTTAAAAGAGGGTAAAGAAAATACTAGTATTATAGCGAGTCAAAAGAGTGTTATAGTAATTGGGATAGGGATTCTTTTGTTGGTGTATTTTATGGGAAGAGTTATTGTTAAAAGAGTTCTTGCTAAGAAAAATCCAATTTAAGTTAGTTATTATTTATATTTATCGTTTATTAAAAATTTGAAAAAATAAATTAGATTTCTGCACTTACCAAAAAATACTTCTATAATATATTAAAGTAGAGGTGGTGATGTTGACAGAAATTGGTGCAATGGAGTTATTTTATTTAAAGGATGCTAATATTATTGATATTAGGAGTTTATATGATTATAGTATGGGACATATTGATGGGGCAATAAATATTCCGTATTATAATTTGTTGAACAATTATACACATTATTTAAGTAAATATTTGCTCTATTATATGTATTGTGAAACTGGTGAACAATCTAGAGAGATTGCCGATCGTTTAAATCGTTTTGGATATCATATTATTAATGTTACAGGGGGATATCAAGAGTATCAAAAGTTTCTATTGAAAAGGTAAGGATTTATTCCTTCCTTTTTTGGTTAGAAAAAGAGTTTGACTATGGCAGGTTAATATGTTAATATTTAAATAAATGCGAGGTGAGATAAATGGTTGAGGTTATTTTGGATACGATTATGGATACTTTAAAATTGCTTCCTTTCTTATGGTTTACTTTTTTGTTGATTGAAGTAATTGAGCATAAGTATCAGAAAAAAAGTCAAAAAATAATTCAAGCGTCTGGTAAATTTGGCCCTTTGTTGGGGGGATTTTTGGGAATTTTTCCTCAATGTGGTTTTTCAGTTATGGCAACTAATTTATATGTTATTAGAATTATTTCTATGGGGACATTAATTAGTATTTATTTATCTACTAGTGATGAAATGTTGCCTATTTTATTAGCTGAGAGTGCGAGTATTCAAGTTATTTTCTTTTTCCTTTTTACAAAGGTGATTATTGGAATTGTTTCTGGGTTCTTGATTGATTTTTTGGTTAGGGAAAAAAGAAAGCCTCAGGTAGAGGAGATGTGTAAGCAAGAGCATTGTCATTGCGAAAAAGGAGTGTTTTCTTCTAGTTTAATGCATACTTTACATATTGGTATTTTTATTTTTATTACTACTTTTTTTATTAATTGTTTGATGCATTACGGGTTAGAAGAATATTTAAGAAGTATTTTTCATTCAAAATCTATTTTAACACCATTTTTATCTAGTCTTATTGGATTTATTCCTAATTGTGGTGCTTCTATTATTTTAACAGAGTTATATTTAAAAGGAATTCTTTCGGCAGGTAGTCTTATTGCTGGGCTTTTAACAGGAAGTGGTGTTGCCTTTTTGGTATTATTTAAAAATAATAAGCATCTTCGAGAAAACTTATTGATTTTAATTTTAGTTTATTTAATTGGTTCTGTTAGTGGGGTAATTTTGAATTTTGTAGGTTTGTAAAGGAGAATGATTTTATGGAAGAAAAATTAGAATATAAAAAATATTTAGATTTAAAGTTAAAGTATGAGGAAAAAGTGAATCGTATTGCTGGGATTCGTCTTATAACATTTTTTATTTTGATCATGAGTTTTATTTTAAAATATTATTATTATCCAATATTTTTTCAGGTTGTTTTTTTTATTTCTCTTTTCTCTTTTTTGATTTTGATTGTTATTCATGATAAGTATTTTAAGTTATTTCATTATTATGAGCAGTATTTTATGGTAATCGAAAATTATTGTCAGAGAAAAAGGGGAGAATGGAAAAATTTTAGTGATACGGGGGAAGAATTTTTAGATGAGAAGAATAATTATTTGCGGGATTTGGATGTTTTAGGGAAGAATTCTTTGTTTCAGTATTTGTCGGTTTGTAAGACACTGGGGGGAAAGAGGATACTCTCTAAAAAATTATCTAATCCTAAACTTTCGGCTGTTCAATTAAAAGAAGAACAATTAGCAATAAAAGAAATTTCTCAAAATAAAAAATTTATGATTGATTATCAAGTTGAATTAATGGCATATGAAAATAAAGAAATGGATTTAGGGAATGTTTTTTCAATGTATGCTAAGGAAAATTCTTCTTTGATTCATGATTATTTTTTGGCAATAGTTTGTAGTATTTTATTATTTGTTTTTTTAGGGTTAGCTTTTTTTCAAGTTATTCAGATTCAATACTTTTATGGATTATTTCTTTTTAATTATGCATTATCTTTTATGTATAGTCTTATTTATCAAGAAGATTTTGAAAAAATAACTAGGTTTATTCGAACATATCATCAAATTCCTTTATTAGCAGAAGTAATTGAACGGGAAAATTTTTCTTCTTCTAAATTGTTTCGAATCAAAAAAGAAGTTTCTAAGGTAAAAAAAGTTACTAAAAAATTGCAACTTTTAGATACGTTGAATAGTATTAAGGATAATCTTTTGTTTAATTTTTTAGGAAATGGTTTTTTTTGTATTAATTTAATTTCAAGATCTTATTTTTTCTATTTCTTAAAAAAATATTTTCCTCAGTTAAAGGTTAGTATTTTTGATATAGAAGAGATAGAGGCTTTCATTAGTTTGGCTGGGATAGGTCTTTTAAAAGAAGAAGTTTGTCTTCCTTCTAGAGTAGATGAAGTGGAAATTAGAATGGAAGGAATAAAACATCCTTTATTAGCGGAGAATGTTTGTGTTGCTAATGATTTTGTTAGTGGTGCTAATGTGAATATTATTACAGGATCTAATATGGGAGGAAAGACATCTTTTTTACGAACTGTTGGGATTAATTTAATTTTGATGAATGCTGGTACTTTTGTTTGTGCTTCTTCATTTTCGGCTTCTTATTTTAAGATATTTACTTCTATGCGAGTGGGGGATGATATTGAAAAAGGAATATCTACTTTTTATGGAGAACTTTTACGAATAAAAGAGGCAATGGAATATTTAGAAAAGGGAAATATGCTTGTTTTGATTGATGAAATTTTTAAAGGAACAAATTATCAAGATAGAATTTATGGAGCGAAAAAGGTCATTCAAAAATTGCAAAATAAGCAGGTTATTACTCTTTTGACAACACACGATTTTGAACTTTGTGATGAAAAAAATATTACTAATTATCATGTTAAGGAATATTATGTGAAAGATCAAATTCGATTTGATTATAAAATTAGAAAAGGAAAATGTACTAGTACTAATGCTAAATATTTAATGGAGAAGTTAGGAATTATTTGATTTAAAAAAAGAGCGATTGAATTAATTTTTTGTTCAATCCTCTTTTTTTGATGTAAACTCTTCTGTAAAGCAATCAAAAAATTCGAGTAAATTTGATTTAAGTTATGTTATGATATAAATGAGGATGGTAGGTATGAAGAAAGTATTTTCTAGATTAGATAAATCTTTATTGTTTATGATTATTGCTTTTTTTATTTTTGGTCTAGTTATGGTTCTTAGTGCCTCTAGTATGGAAAGTTATATGCGATATGGTTATGGTCCTTATCATTATTTTTATCGTCAGGCACTTTTTATTGGTATTGGTTTTTTCTTGTTTTTTATTATTATTCATATTCCTACCAAATTTTATCGAGGAATTACTTATTTACTTATGTTTGGAATTATTGGAGTGCTGGTTGCCTTAAATATTTATGGTCATGTTGCTAATAGTGCACAGAGTTGGTTTAAGATTGGTGGTCTTTCTATTCAACCCAGTGAATTTGCAAAAGTAATTGTGATTATGTTTTTAGCGGCTTATTATGAGAAAAAGAAAGAAGAATTAGATCGTTGGTTTGTTTTGATTTTTCCGTTACTTTTTGTTTTTGTTATTTTTTTACTTGTAGCGATTCAACCTGATTTAGGGACGGCATTAATTATTGCTGGAATTACTTTTTTGATTTTTATGTCTCTGCCTTTGTCTAGGAAAGTTTCTCGAAAAATTTCTTTTTCTTTAGTAATTATTACTCTTATTTTTGGTCTTTTGTTTTTTGTTGGGAGTAAATATTTTTTAAAGAGTTATCAATTGGGAAGATTTAATTTTAGGGATCCTTGTTTGCGGTATCAAGATGATTCTGGATATCAGTTGTGTAATAGTTTTATTGCTTTTAAGAATGGTGGTTTTACTGGACAAGGGATTGGTAAAAGTACACAAAAATACTTATATTTACCAGAATCGTATACGGATTTTATTTTTCCTATTATTGTAGAGGAATGGGGCGCTTGGGTTGGCGTGATTATTGTAATTTGTTATTTATTTGTTATTTATCGTTTGTATAGGATTGCCAGACGAGCGACTAATTTACAAGGATCTATTTTGGCTTATGGAGTTTGTGTGTATGTTTTTTTACACGTTTCTATTAATTTTATTGGAGTAATGGGAATTGGTCCATTAACGGGAGTTCCTTTACCATTTTTAAGTTATGGTGGTAGTTATGTTATTAGTTTGTTTTCAGCTTTTGGAATAGCGGAAAGAGTGGCTATAGAGAGTGCTTATCAGAAAGAAAAGACCAATAAAAAACGGACAAAAAAAAGATTGTCAGGAAATTAAAACTGACAATCTTTTTATACTCCTTCAACGAAAGTATCATCTAGGCAGCGAATGCAGCAAACACAATTTAAGTTAATTGTAAAAAATGAATTTGTACTAGTATAGGTATTATCAGAATTAGCAACTAATACTCGACATGTTGCACAGCAGTCATCTAGTTTTTCTACTCTAAATATGGTAGATGTTGTGGTTTCTGATGGTGTTTTGCTAATTGGCATACTTAGTGGTGTTCCATTTGAACCACAAGTATATAAGACAATAGGTCTAGTATTGTAGAATGATGGGCAACATTGTTGTCCTAGGAAGCCACGGTCACAAGTTTCTAAACAACTATCAGATTGATTGGCACTTTGTTGAAGAATTAGTATTACTTTTAGGATATCGGCAATGCAATTTTCACAATTGTTTTTGCACTCTGGATTGTTCATTTTCTCCACCCCTTTATTATTAATTTCATTATAGTTTATGTTGGTAGGTGGTAAAAATGTGTTATTAATACCTAGTTTAAAGAGATTTTATTTTTTATTATTGATATTGGTTGTGCTTTTTTTTAAATTAAGGTACAATAGTGTTACTTAAGAAGGAGATGTACATGAAAAATGTATGATGTTTTTTTAATTGCTTGTTATATTATTGCTTATTGTAATGGTAATGGTTATTTTGTTAGTAATTTAAAACTTCAAAAATTGCTTTATTTTGTTCAAATGAAATTTTTAATTGAAAAAGAGGCTTTATGTTTTTCAGAGGATATTATTGCAGTTGATTTTGGTGTTATGGTTCCTTTAGTTTATCAAAAATATTTTTCTTATGGTTCTTCTATGATTCCTTATTCGATGGTTTTTAATCGAAAAATTTATCCAATTAGGGAAGAAGACAAAGATATTATTGATGATGTAATTATGGATGTTGGAAAGTATTCTTCTACACTTCTTTTAAAACGAATACTTTCACAGGATGCATGGAAAAATGCTTATTATTCTAGTGATTCTAAGGTAATTAGTAGGGATAATATTTCTAAGTATTTAGAAAAAAAACAAGAAGATAAACCGGTTGCAAAGGCTAAGATATATAGTTTGGATGAATATAGAAAAAAGATGATTAACAAGTCTGATTAGGAGTGAAATAGGGAAGATTGATTTATTTTGTGGAATTAATTCTTTAGGAGTGCCTTTTCTGAGAGAAAATAAAGATCATATAGGATACTTTGATCTTGTAAAAGAAAATTTGGTAATGCAAGGCTTTGATGTAAATACTATTAATATATCGAGTCTTAATCAAAATCATACATGGGATTTAGAAAAAATATTAAATTTAGATTATAGTTTATCAAAAATTAAAAATGTTTAAATGTATTCTATTGATGATTAAGGAAGGCTAATGTGTTATTTAAGTTGGTAGTACCTAAAAAATTTAGAGAGAGGTATCAATCCAATTTAGATGATGAGAAAATTACTTTTAAAGATATTTATGTTAATTCAGAAATGCCTTTGTTTATTTACTGGTTCTTTGTCAAATAGTTGATGTAACCAAAATTTTGATAAAGAAATTTAAACAAGTCAATACTAATAAAATGTAACCTATAAAGAGAACCAATGATTTTTCTATATCATAAATAAAATTTTACTAACGCAACGCGTTAATTTATTTTTTGCTAGTATATTTTATATTAATTTTATTTAAGCAACAATTAAAATATCACCAAAAAAGGAGAAAATAAAGATGGGATTTAAAAGTGTATTTATACCAGATTATTCTGTTTATTCAATATTAACAAAAAAAATTGAAGATAACGCTGTACAATTTTACAAAAGTGATTACAAATATTTAAATGAGGTTTTCAAAAATAGTCAAATAAATTCAAGTGATGTTATTAAAATGTTAGAATTGAATAATTTGATTGATGTTCTTTTGAAGTTTGAAAATGAAATATATTCAGAAGAAATAAATAAAAATATGAAAGCACATGGTCAAAGACATATATTAGACGTATTGTTGTATTCAATAATTATAGGAGAAAGTTTATTAAATGAACATGATTTGAATTTATTATTAATAGCTGCAAAATATCATGATGTTGGTCGTACTGAAGAAAATGAACAAGAACATGCATATTTTAGCTCTATAATTGCTAGAGAAAGATTATCAAATATAATATCAAAGGAAGATTTAAATATTGTAGCAACTGCAATAGAATTTCATGAGATACATAGAAAGTCTTTGAATGAAGAAAGGGTGTTTAGTTTAATTGCTATAAAAAATGGAATAGATAGTAAACAATTAGAAAAAACTAGAAAAATTTCTGAAATATTAAAAGATGCGGATGCACTTGATCGAACAAGATTTGTAAATAGTGCTAGACTTGATAATCGTTTTTTAAAATTTGATATTTCTAAAAGATTAATAAAATTATCAGCTAATATTCAAGAAACATATGCTTTAGAAGATTTGAAAATGTATGATTTTAATCAAGAATTGTTTAAATATTACACTCCACAGGAGATATTAAGAAAAATAAGAAAAAATGAATTTTATACACAAAATTTTGAAAAAAGGAACATTAAATAATTTTTTTATAAACTATTCAAAAAAATATATATAAATACTTGTTCGTATGTTATAATAAGACAAAAGATAGAGGTTGATAGGATATGAAGATATATTTATATTTAGATAATAAAATACTAACATTTATTATACCAAAAAAAGTTTTAGGTAGTTTTAGTTTTGATGAAAATCCTGAAGAAGAAGCAAAATTAATCAATATTGTTGCTGAAAATGGGCAGTGGTATTTATATTCTACGACTGAAGCAGCTGTTATTTCAAATGGCAGTGTATCAAATTCTATACCATTAATATCAAATAATTATTATGTTATTGAAAAGAATAAAACGGATTATTTAATTTATGTTTCAGAGTTATTTGATGATACTTTTATGGCATATTCATATAAGGATAATTTAAATATTATTGTTGGTAATGATGAAAATTGTAATGTCTATTTTGATTGTAAATTATTAGATGGTAGTTGTGCATCCCTTACATTAAAAGATGGAAAAATAATTTTGACCAAAATAAGTAATAAAAGTATTTACATAAATAATGTTATAAATAATTTTAAAGAGTACTATATTAATAGTGGAGATTTTATTAATATATATGGATTAGAAATATTAGTATTAAATGGAACGATATTAATAAATAATCCGATGAATAAAGTAAAATTAAATCTTAATTCTGCTAATTTAGATTCAATACAAATAATTAACGATTCTGACCCAGTAGATAGAGAAATAAAAGATCTTGAATTATATACGAAAGAACAATATTTTTCTAAAGCACCAAGAATAAGAAGAATAATTCAAACAAAAATAATTACTTTAAGTCCACCACCTAAGCAAGAAGGTGAAGATCGAATGCCGTTAATATTGACCATAGGACCAATGATGACAATGGGAGTAATATCCTTAGTGATGGTTATAAATACAGTTAGTAAAATTCAATCTGGTGTAACTACTATACAACAAGCATGGCCACAATTAGCTTCGTCAGGTGCAATGTTAATGTCAATGTTATTATGGCCTACGTTAACTAAAATTTTTAATAAAAGGTTAAAAGAAAGCTTAAAGAAAGAACTCATTGAAAAATATACTAATTATTTAAAAGATAAAGAAGAAGAATTAGTGGCTGTGGAAAAATTACAAAGAAATATTCTCATTGAAAATTTAATTCCTGTTGAACAATGTTTATCGATAATAAAGACAGCAAAAATTAATTTTTGGGATAAAAGAATTGATCAAAATGATTTTTTAGAAGTTAGAATTGGAACTGGTGATGAACTTTTAGATGTTAAAGTTAACTATCCAGAAGAAGGTTTTACAATTAATGAAGATGAATTAAGAAAAAAATCTGATGCGTTAGTTGAAAAATATAAATATATTAAAAATGTACCATTAGGATATTCTTTTTACAAAAATAAAATAACTGCATTTATGGGATTAAATAATAAATGTTATGGATTATTAAATAATATTATATTACAATTGATAACATTTTATAGTTATGATGATATTAAATTAGTTGTTTTTACTAATGAAAAAAATGAGGATAAATGGGATTATATAAAATATCTTAATCATTCGTTTTCAAATGATAAAAGTTTTAGATTTTTTTCTACGAATTATGATAGTGCAAAAAGAATATGTGATTTTTTAAATGTTGAAATTCAAAATAGAGTACAATTAGCCGCTGATGGAGCAAATTTATTTAAACCTCATTATATTATGATTGTAGATGATTATGATTCGATAAAAAGACATAATTTCATCAAAACAATGACAGAATTAGATGCCAATTTAGGATTTAGTTTATTAATTTTAGAAGATTCATTAAATAAGTTACCAAGTAAATGTAATAATTTTATAAATTTATCTGAAAATATCTCATCTATTTTAATAAACTCATTTGAACAACAAGAACAAATTAATTTTAAGGATGAAATAAATTATGGAATTAATATGATGGCTATTTCTAAAAGGTTATCTAATATTCCTATTGAGTTTCAAGAAGGAAATAAACAACTACCAGATGCAATTACTTTTTTAGAAATGGAAAAAGTGGGTAGGGTTGAACAATTAAATATAATGAATAGATGGGATACAAATGATTCAACAACAAGTTTAAAAGCAGAAGTTGGTGTTGGAGAAGATGGTAAATTAATGTATTTGGACTTACACGAAAAATTTCATGGACCTCATGGTTTAATTGCTGGAACAACTGGTAGTGGTAAATCGGAATTTATAATTACATATATATTATCAATGGCAATTAATTATAGTCCAGATGATGTTGCGTTTATTTTAATAGACTACAAAGGTGGTGGTCTTGCATTAGCTTTTGAAAATAAAACAACAGGCGTTTCGCTGCCACATTTAGCAGGTACAATTACAAATTTGGATAAAGCTGAAATGGATAGAACTTTAGTAAGTATTGATAGTGAAGTAAAAAGGCGTCAAAAGATGTTTAATGAAGCTAGAGATGCTTTGGGAGAAAGTACTATAGATATATATAAATATCAAAGATACTTTAAAGAGGGCAGATTAACAGAACCTGTTCCACATTTATTTATAATATGTGATGAATTTGCAGAGTTAAAAAGCCAACAACCTGATTTTATGGACAATTTAATTAGTGTTGCTCGTATTGGTAGAAGTTTAGGTGTTCATTTAATTCTTGCAACACAAAAACCTAGTGGTGTTGTCAATGATCAAATTTGGTCAAATACTAAATTTAGGGTATGTTTGAAAGTTAATGATGCAGCAGATAGTAAAGAAATGTTAAAAAGACCTGATGCAGCAGCTTTGAAACAAACAGGAAGGTTCTATTTACAAGTTGGTTATGATGAATACTTTGCCTTAGGACAATCTGGATGGTGTGGAGCTAAATATTATCCATCAGAAAAAATAATTAAACAGATTGATAAGAGTATTAATTTTATAGATGATACTGGTGATTTTATAAAAAGCATTCAAGCTGGTAATAATATCAAAATAGAAGCACAAGGAGAACAATTAGCAGCTATAATGAAAAGTATAATTGAAGTATCTAACATTAGTAATAAGCGTGCTAAAAGATTATGGTTAAATAACATTGAGCCAATTATATTAATAGATAATTTAGTAAAAAAATATAATATTAAACCAATTTCGTATGATGTAAACGCAATAATTGGAGAATATGATGCACCAGAAAAGCAAGAACAAGGATTATTGTTATATTCTTGCAAAAAGAATGGAAATGTTGCTATATTTGGTACTGACGAGTTGGAAAGGGAAGGTTTAATAAGCTCGATAATATATTCGGCTTGTATATTACATAGTGCTGAAGAAATTAATATTTATGCAGTTGATTATGGTTCAGAAGCATTGAGAATGTTTAATGCTTTTCCGCAAGTTGGTGGAATGGTATACATGGGTGAAGATGAAAAAATTAAGAATCTATTTAAATTAATTACAAATGAAATAAAAAATCGAAAAAAATTATTAGCATCTTTTGGAGGGTCTTTAGATAATTATAATAGTAAAAATCAAGAAAAATTGTCACAAATATTATTTATATTAAATAATTATGATGCAATTTTGGAAATATACAATGATATATATGAGGATATAGCATCAATTGGTAGAGATTGTAGTAGATATGGTATATATTTATTTATTACTTGTAATGCTCCTTCAGTATTAGGAAGGCGGGTAGGACAATGTTTTGAAACTAGGTATGCACTACATTTAACAGATCCATCAGATTATTATGGGTCATTTAATATGAAATGTCATATAAAACCTCGTGATATATTGGGGAGAGGATTAGCATATAATGAGGGAATTCATGAATTTCAAACGGCATCTATCGTTGAGGAAGGACACGATATTAATGAATATGTAGGTGCAGTAGCTAAACGGTTAAAAGAAATTAATAAAACTTTAGCAAAAGCTATTCCATCTTTACCTGAAAAAGTTACATTGGACATTATTGGAGGAAAAATAACAACAATACAAAAAGTACCAATTGGAGTATCTAAAAATTCATTAAAAGTACTTAAATATGATTTTACTGCGTTTAAAAGCACGACAATTACTTCTAACAAATTAGATAAGGTTAATTCATTTATGGATTCATTATTGATGATATTTTCTAAAATTCCAAATGTTATAACATTTTTTGTAGATATTGCACAATTATTGCCTACTGCAAAAGAAAAAGCAAATATTAAATATTTTGACAATAATTTTGAGTTAGTTTTTGATCAATTTATTGATTTTGAAAAAAATCAAAATGTAAATAATCAATACAGAATTGTGTATGTCTTTTATGGATTGGAAAAGATAAAAACTAAAATTGATAATATAAAGAAAGTGGAAGAATTATTTACTTTAATTAAAAAAAGTGAAAATAGTAATATGATATTTTCGGATAGTTCTAAAAACTTAAAATTGTTAGATTTAGATAAATGGTATTCACAAGTTAAGAACAATTCTGATGGAATATGGATAGGAAATGGATTTGGAGAGCAACAAAATTTCAGATTATCAAAAGTTACTAAAGAACATACAGCAAAATATAGTAATAATTATGGATTTTGCATTAAAGAAAGTACTGCTGAACTCATGAAAGTATTGGAATTTAATGATATGTTACAAGGAGAAGATGAAGATGAGGAATAAAGTTCTAGTAAAATTGATAGTTCCAGAAATAAATTGTTCATTTGATTTATTTATCCCAGTTAATGAAGTAATTTGGAAAGTAAAAAAATTAATTGTAAAATCAATAAATGATTTAACTGGTGAATCTTTGGATATGAATAGGGAATATGTTTTAATAGATAAATCAACAAATTTAATATATTCTAATAATGCAATAGTTTTAAATACTGATATAAGAAATGCTAGTGAATTAGTATTATTAACAGAAAAAACTGCCAATGGATTATCTGTTAATAATATGACAATAATAAAATGAGATAAGAAAGGGATTTTAACTGTATATTCATTGCAATGAAAAAAAGTTACAGTTCAGTCAAGGAGATAGATGATTAAGTCTATCTTTTTTTTGATACTTCTTCTATAATACAATTTTTTTTAAAATTATTTGAATAAATACTCATTGCCTGAATAGATTTTATTTCTCTAGTTTTTGAACTATTTCTTCCTGAAGAATTACATTTTTTTCCATCCATTGCATAAACGTCTTTTTCGTTACTATATTTAGATTTATCATTTAAAATATTTTGATATTGCTTAAGCATTTTTAAAAGAAAGTTTACTAAAATTGACTCTACTTCGTTAGGGTTAATTACAGACATAACTCTTTTAAAAGTTACCGCTTTTGGTATACCAGCATTTAAAGATAAAATTTTTTTAAACCAATCATAATGCTTTCTTGCAAACATTTCGATTTGTACCCATTCATCACAATCAGATAAAATAGCAAAAAAAGTAATCATAAAAATATCTATCATTGAATGTATTGTATAGCTTTGATGCCTTTCATCACTTGTATTTAATAACTCTTCTTTTAATTCAACTAAAGCATTTAAATCAATATTTTCAATATTAATATTTATATTGGATAATTTTTCTCCAATATTATTTAATAAATCAGATTTTCTACTCATATAAAATACCTCTATTTCTCATAAAGATATTTTATCATTTTTTATTCAAACGCACAATTTATGATTTTATCCTTATATTTTTACGGAAAAGGTTGCTTTTTTTTGTTTTTTTTGATTTAATTTAATTAACTACAAAATAAGCTTTGTAGTAAAGAACTTACAAATAGTAGAAGGAGGAAAGAATATGAAATTATTCGGTTGGGGTTCTGGAGGAGAAATTTCAGGATATAATTGTGAACAAGTAAATTCTTTAAGAGATGTAATTAATAATATTGCTTCACAAGCAGGAGATGGTATTGTAGAAAGATTACATAGTGATATAGTTGTACCTATGTCAAGTGTATGGTATGCACCAGAAGCTGTTACTTTTTTTGAAGGATTCGCTGAAACTGTAAAAGCTTCAGGTGAAAATATTACTGCTGCTTTTGATGCTTTTAGAGGAGCTGTAGAAAGTGCTGGAAAAAACTGGGCAGAAAACACAGGTGGTGAAGCACCAAGTTTACCTGCTATAGATTCTGTTGAGTTAGATTTGAATGTATCAGATATTCAATCTGATAATGGTGGAAGTGTTACAATTGATGAAGGACAAGCTGAAACTATTGCTAGTAGTTTAACTGAAGTGGAGGATGACATTAGATCAGATTTAGAAAGCTTAGCAGAAGGATTAGAGGCTGAAACAGCATTTCTTGGACATGGTCAAGCAGATGCTTTACAATCTTGTTTTGTAAAGGTAAGTAGTGAAATTCACAAAATTTTCAAATATCTTACTGATGGTGAAGATTCTCTCCAAGGACAAATTAATAAAGCCGTTCAAAAATACTCTGATGTATCTAAAGGAATATCTGACGCATTCAATAATACTGGAGAAGAATAGAAAAAAAGTTTTACTTTTTTTCTAAATATATGGTAATTTGTGTAAAATTATAATTTGCTATATATTTGGGAAAAAGGTAAAATTAGTAGTAAATAAAATTTAATGTTGTTAGAATAAAATAGAATGGTGGTTATTATATGATTGATATTAATGTTGTAGAATTAAAAAATGAAATAGAAAACTTGAAAAGTTTAATAAGTATTGATGAAGAAACACAACTTAATTTATTTAATCAATTAAAAGATGCAACAATTAATTGGAGAGATGGAAATTCAATAGAATTTGAAAATAAAATTTATTTAGAAAAGCAAGAAGCCGATTTGATTTTGCAATCACTAAATGATAAAAAAGATATTTTAAATTTTATTTATGATAAATATAGTGAATTAGGTAAAAAAATAAGATGTAATTTAAATAATAAAACTACTGTTATTCATACTTTAGATGATTGTTATAATCAAGCAAATTCTTTAATAAATGAATTTAATAATATAGATAGAAGTTTTTATTATAGTGAATTAAATCAAATTGATATTATAAAGCAGGAGGCTGTTAGTACAAAAAATAAATTAGATGCAACTAGAACAACTATATCTAAAATTTACGGTCAAATTGAAGAAATAGAAAAAGAAATTAAAAATAAGATAAATGAATTAGAAGAAATTAAAATAAATAGTTTTGAATTTAATTTAGTTAGAGGTGTGATTGCGAATAAGGGATTATTAAATGAAAGTTTATTAGATAGAGATATAGAACAAATAATGTTGTATGCGAATGAAGAAAAAGAAAATTTGAAAAAAATATGCAGTAAATTTATAGAAATTTCAACCTCATATAATTCAACTAATACTGCACTTTTGTTAAATACAGTTAATAATTTAAAAAGTAACATAAATAGTATATATCAAAAACGAGCTAACTATGTTAATGCATTAAATAGGGCAATAGCAAGCTATAAAGTGTTGTCAAACGAAACTATTGCTATGTTTGAAAAGGGTGTGTAGAAACTATGGATGAAGAGCAAAAAATAAAACTTCAAAATGTTGTATATAGGTTAAGAGTAATAAATAGCAAAATGGAAGATTTAGAAAGTAGCATTTCTAGTGCTAAAGAAACGGTTAAGCGAAGTTTGAGCATAAATGATAAAGGTGTAAAAGAAGAAATATTGAATGATTTATGTGACGGATTAGCTCAAAGTTCAAAAAGTATTAAAGGTAGTATTATATCAGACTTAAATAATAAAATATATAGTTAGCGAAGTGTAAACTCAGGGGGTTATTCTTTCTTATAGATATTATTTTTCCAAAAGAAAGAATAACTTTTATTTTTTCTGATAATAAATGAATAAAAAGGAAGTGTATGTAGATGGGCAATTTTGGTGTAAACTTTAATTTTGATTATGGGAATTTGAAATTAGATAAATTGTTTGAAGATGCTAACAAAAGTGGGAAGGCTAATCTTTTTAGTAATCAGCAAAGTGTAGCATCAAACTATAATACAAATACTGCAAATAGTTATGGCGGTACAAATAGTAGTGGCGTTGAAACAATGGATTTGTCAGTAAAAGTTAAAAATGATGTTGATGAAAGTGGTGTAGATATGCTTAGCACATCTAATCCAACGGCAAATGCTACTCAAACAGAATCTGGTATTGAAAATTCAAATGTTGAAGTATCGCAGCCTAATAATGCAAGTGATATGTCAAGTGGAAATACTATGAATCAAAGTAATATTGATGCAACAGAAAATAATAATGTAAATATTAATAATAGTTCAAGTAATGGTACAACTGCTACAACTTCTAATAATAGCCAAACAGATGTTTCGATAAATACTAATTCCGGTAATGGCAGTGGTAATAATGGTGTTAACATTGATAAACAAAATGTAGATATCTCATCTAATAATGCTAATGAGAGTACTGATATAAATACAAATAATGGCATGAATATTAATACAAATTCTAATTCATCAAATAGTAATGTTAGCACTAATCCTGATTCAAATATAAATGTTAATGGTGGTGACACTTCTTCTAACAACACTTCTATAGATGTTTCGTTAGATTTTGATAAAAATAATGATAATAGTTCTGCATCTTATTTGAATATAAAAAATGGGAAAGTATATGTAACAAGTACAGATAATAGTGGTAATCCTATTAATATTGAAATAGATGTAGATGATTATATAAATAATTTAAAATCTTTTGGATTCAATGAAACAGACATTAAGAGAATTATTGATGGCAAAATAACACCAGAAGCACTAATGGACGAAATTCAAAAAGATTCTGATACAACAAGGAAACAAGCAGTAATGGAATCTTCATATTTAAAATCTTTCGGATTAGATTTTGATAATATGGAGGAAGTTAATAATGCAATTTTAAATAGTGAACAAGAATTAAAAAAATTAACTGATGAACGAAATAAAGCAGATAATAGGGAATTAGATGGAATGATGGCAATAATTGTTCGTCTAAAACAAGGCGAAACGTTTGAAGATGTGATAGATTCGGAAATTGTTTGTTGGAAATATATAGATGAAAATGGTAATGTTTGTTATACTGAGAATGATCCTTATCAGTTTGGTATGCAATATGATAGTAATGGTAATCCATATCAATATGAAGCTTTAAATTTTGTTGATATGTATGGAGAAAGTGATTATTATAAAGAATTAGAAGGAATTTTAACAGAAAATACAGTAACATCTTTTTTTGGTGGAGAGACAAGAGTTATTCATCAATGGGAATATACTGAAGAACAAGAAAAATATTTTGATGAAATTGCAGAAAAATATTCTGATAATATTAGTGAGAGAGAAAATAAAATTAAAGATTTAGATGCTAAAATTACAGAATTACAACAACAAAAAGCAACTTATGAGTATATTTATGAATATATAAATAAAGAAATTTCGTATTATATGCAAAATGTAGATGTATATATTTCAAAAGATGATTTTGAAATGAACTCTAATTTTAATAGTTCTTGTTTAGATAAAGTTGAAGAAATTAGTGAAAAATATTCAGCTTCAAGTAATTTGTATAATTATCAATATGGACCAATGATGGTACAGTTGAATAATAAAGAAGATTTAGTAAAAGTATTAGCATGTATGATAAATGAGGAAGGTTCTATTTCTAATGGTTTATTAAAAAGTGGAAATAATTTTGTTCAAATATATTCGAATGATGATATATTCGATCATTGTCAACAATGGTTACCATTTATTACAGAAGAAGAAGTTAAAATATTTAATTATATATACAATACTGATGGTGTTGAAGCAGCTTACAATTATTTAGAAGATATTTCAGATGAATTAGATAATAGATGGTTAGCTAATAAAACTCAAGAAGATCAAGAATTTGCAAGTGATCATCCTATTTTGGCGTCAGTTGGATCAATTGTTGTTACCCCTATAGAAGGAATTAGTGCAGCTTGTTACTCAATGAATTCATATTTTACTGGTGAAAAAATAAGGCGGGCAGATGTATATAGTGCTGGTGATGTTTGGCGAGCTCAGGTTAGTCAAGATATAGCAGAAAATTATGGAGAAGGCTGGGCATTTGCATATAACACAGGAATGAGTATGGCTGATAGTGCTTCATTAATTGCGGTAAGTGTAGCTACAGGCGGAGTAGCTACTCCGGTATTAAGTGCGACTTTAATGGGATCTAGAGCATATGTTTCAACATTAAATGATGCACTTGATAGAGGATTATCAGACAGTACAGCAATTGGATTAGCAATGACATCAGCAGTAGTTGAAACTGCTATGGAAAACTATTCACTTGGACATTTATTAAATCTAGAAGAAAATTTAGGAAAAAATACAGTTAGATTAGCTGGAAAAATAGCAAGTAACATTGAAAATGAAACAGTTGCTAATCTTGTAACAAAAGGATTTTATTTAAGTGCTAGTGCATTAAGTCAGGGTTTAGCTGAAGGAGAAGAAGAATTTGCTACAGAAATATTAAATTATGTTGCTGATATATTTATTGCTAAGGATTTAAGTAATTATACGCAATCAATTAATCAATATTTAGCTAATGGATATTCTGAAAATCAAGCGTTAATAAGCACTATGATTGATTTTAGTGGTCAAGCATTGCAAGCATTTTTAGGTGGATTTGCTTCGGGTATTTGTTTTGGTACTTTTGGTGGAATAACTTCAACAATAAAAACAAGTAACGGTATAGCAAAAAACATGTATAATGATTTATATGGGAAAAATTCTGCTCAACAATTTACATCGGCTTTAGAGACAAATCTACAACAATTAGAAGAATATCAAAATGCTTTAGATTTAAGTAAAAAAGGACAAGAGTTAACGCAAGAACAAATTCAACTATTAAATAATGGTACTATTGAAATGCAATCTGCAATTAATTTAAAACAACAAATGAATCAAAAACTTTCTGAATTAGGTATTTCTATAAAAAATATTTTTAGTCAAAATATATCAAGTTCTAATAATTTAGAAGAAAATTCAGAAACGAAAAATATTTCTTCTGATATGATGAAAGTATATGACTTACTTGTAGAACAAGGAATTATAGAAAATTTTATTTCAAAAGCAAAAGGTGAGAATGGCAAAATCGCTGGTGTTGAATTATTCAAAATGCTTGGATATGATGTTAAACCAACTGTTGCAACAAGTGAGAATTTTGATGTTTTATCACAATTTTCAAAATATGGAACTTTAGTAAGAGAAATATCAGGTGCAAATTCTCAAACATATGTTGATCAATTTATAAATGGTGAAATGTATGTTGGTGGAACTCATGTTTCAATTAAAGGAACTGGTATTTATACAGGATTTGGATTATCGGCAGATCAAATTGCAAGTAAGTATGCAACTAATGCTGGAACTGAAAACGGTGGCTCAATTATAGAGATGTTTTTAAATCAAGATGCAAAAGTAATTGAATATTCAGATATAGTTTCAGAGCAAAATCAAATATTAGATAGTTTGTCGTTAGAATTTTCTAAATATAATCCTGAAATAAAAAATTTCGATACTCTTTTAGCTAATTTAAATTCAATAACTGATTCTGCAGACTTACAAAAAGCTAAATTTTTAACAAATTTCTTGATGGATACTGGATATTATGCGGCATTACGAGGCTATGATGCAATAGCAGATAGTTTTGATAATTATTTAACTGTATTAAATAGAGGAAAATTAACTGTAAAAGATAATTTGAATGAAAATGGGGTTGATGAAGACAAAATTGATGGTAGTATATCAGAAATAGTTGACAATTCAGTTGAACAACAAGTTTCAAGTTCATTAAATATTGATGACTTATTGTCTGAGTTAGATAAAAAAAATTCAGACCTAGAAGAAGAAAATGATAGGGTTAATGTGCAAAATTTTGAAAATATTAATAATCCAAAAATTGCACAATTTATTGCTTATTTTGATAGATTTTCAGAAGAAGCAAAAAGTTTGACTGGAAAAACTGATGAAGAATTACCGTATCTTTTGACTTTTAGAAATAAAGTAATAAGCTGTGGAAGTATTGAAGAAATTTTAAATAATTTTGATAATTTTACTCCGTGGGAATTACGAAGATTAATTAATCCAAAAAGTCCAATTCTTGCTGATTTATTTAACAATCAAAAAGTTTTGGATTATGTTACTCAAAATATGTCAAATAAAGACATTCTTGATTTATCGAGCGCTATTCCTTCACATCCATTGATAGTAACAGCATTTTTATCATTAACTGATGAAGAAGTTGAAGAAATTGGAAGTTATACAATATTTAATAAATTCCAAAAATTTTCATTGGATATTCAAAAACAATTTGTGGATTTGCATACTGATTTTTTTTCAAAAGAATTAAGAACTGTATTTTGGAAAAACTTAAATACTGACTCATTCACTATTATATTTGATAAAGTTGGTAGTTTAGAATTTTTAAAAGATAATTCAGGTAGTATTGCTAGTTTATCTAGTGAAATTCAAGAAATGTTATTTAATAAATATATGAATGACATTTATAATGGTACACAAAGAGATTTTATGAAGTTAGCTAAGCAAATAAATAATCCAGAATACCAAGCACAATTTATAAAGAATAGTCCATTTTATTCAGAAATAATTAGTAGTACTAAATTTTCCGAATTATTAAGAAATTTAAAAAGTAAAGATTTTATTTTAGAATTAATAAAAAGTCCAGATGCTTATAGTAAAATGATTAATAATTCAGGTGCATTTGCTAATTTTATAAGTTTATTATCTTTAGAGGAGCAACAAGAATATAAAGCAATAGCTAAAGAAAAAATTATGGAGTTAAATACAACAACAGATAGGGAAGTATTAATTTGGGCTCATGATGAAATATATACATATATAAGTTGTTTTAATGAACAAGTACAAAATGAATTATTTAATGATGAAGATATAGCTAATTCATTCTCTACTAAAACAGTATTAAAACTTAATGATAAATATAATGGTAAATTTATTGATAAATTAAAGGAATTGATAACTGGTAATTTCGATTCAGAAAGTGCAAAATTATTGTTTGAACCTGCTATATATCAATTAATGGATCAAGAAACAATTAATAGAGCTGCCAATGCTTTAACAGTATATGAATATGGTAATTTAGCTAAACTTGGCAATCAAGAAGCAATAAATATTCTTATTGATAAAATGATTGCAAATAATTTTAGCGAAGTTAATAACTGGTCTAGTAGTATTATAAAAATATATGAAGCAGCAGATGAAGTTGGTAAACAAAAAATAGCAGATAATATTTCATTTTCTGCACTAATAAGTACAGTAGGAAGTTATAATGGAGAACAATTTGCCGATATTTTAGTGCAAAGATTGACGGCAAATGATGCTCAAACTGGATTAAAAGTTGAATATTTAAGGAAAATATCTCAATATAATCAAGAATCATATGAAAAAATTATAAAATGTTTGTCCAAAAAGCAAAAATTAGTAGCTTTTAATTATAAAAATGTAGTTGCTCTTGGAATTGAACAAGATTTTATTGAAATATTTAGAGAAAGTCCAGAATTAATAAATTATATGGATAATTTTAATAAAAACTCACTAGCATTTTTAAGTTTATTAACTGAACAAGAAGACATAGAAAAATATTATAGTAATATTACAATTAAGACATTATTGGATGTATCTAATTCAAAAGATTTTGAAAAGTTAGATAAGGTAAAAGTAAAAAATATTTTAGAAAATGAGCTTTCAGAATACACATTTAGAACCTTAGGTGAATTTGATGAATTTGCCAATATTCTTACATATTATAGTTTAGATGAACAATTAGAAATATTAAATTCATTGGAAATAGGTAATAAATATTTCTTATTATTAAATGGTAATATCAAAACAAGAGATACTAAATTTGAAATGATAAAAATGATAATGAATGATCCTGAATTTAGAACTTCTATTAGTGATGATAATATTGAAAATTTCACTAGATTTTTTGATAGTCTTGAAGCTGAGTATATTGATTATATTGTGAATAATGCTAATAATCATTTTTTAGGATTTATACTTACATTTTGTAAAAGAAATGATTTGAATATTAAATTCAATGAAATGATTAATAATAATGTATTAATATTGAATGAATTTGAATATAGTGATGCAGAACTTATCTATGGAAATTTATCTGAGGAAAATAGAGTATTATTAGATACTAAAATTAGTAATATATTATCGAATATTGGTAATTCTAAAATAATCAATTTATTAGATGATGCAACAATAGTTCAAAAATCTGCTTTTATTGAAGCGTATAATAATGGACTGATTAATGATGAAAAACTAGACTTGCTTGCTAAAATTAAAAACAAAAATAAATTTGTATTATCTACATTTAATTATTCATTATTTGATGAAACAATTTATAAATTTGGTGATAACTTATTAACAAAATTGAGTAAGTATTATGATGTTGTAGAACAAATTGTTGAATTAAAGAAAACACCTGAAAAATTTAATTTATTTGCTCAATTTGTTATAAATGATAATACTTCAACGAGTACTATTGTTGCTGACCAAAAAATGTCAATTTTACTAAATTATCTACTTGAAAATGATATAAGTACAGATTTTACCAATATAACAACATTGGAAGAACTAGAAACAGCTAGAAATATTATATTAAAGCAAATTGATCAATTTTCAATTTTAGATCCTACGGGAAATGAGCAAGTTCGTGATAGAAGTATAATTGTTCCAGAAAACTTTACTTTAAAGGACTATGATAGTAAATTAGCACAAAAATGTGATGCTTTATTGAAAGAAGCTCAAAATGTTACTGAAGTACAGAATTTAATATTTAATAAGTATTTTTCAATAAGTATTGAGGATGCTACTGAATTATTTAGAATGTATGGTACAAGATTTGCATCTATAAAAGGATTAGATAGTGATGGAATAGCAACTACATATTTAGAGAATATGAATAACATTTTAAATATGTCAACTATGGAGGAAGCTATAGATTTCTATAACAGTTTTAATACAACTAATAGATATAACATGAATGAAACTTTGAATATAATAAATGAAATAAAACAAATATATACTAAAAGTTTAAAATCAACATTATTTAATCCTACAGAAATAACTGGATATGTTGAGTACGAAGGAAAACAAATACCAATTTATCAACCTAAAGGCGACTTTCAAATGTTAATTCAAAGTACATATACTAATTATGGTGGAATGCCAATGATCAATGATAATTACTTTGATTCTTGGAACTTATCTAGTAGGACTGCAAATCATGGTATATGTTGTTCATTAATATCAAACGATAATATGGGAATGGCTCTTGTAAAAGGTCCAGGAGTAGTTATTGGTTTTAATAATTTTTCAGATGAACAAATGAATATGATGGCACCTTATGATATTTATACTAGAAATGATGGATATGTAATAAAATGTCAGCGTCCTTTATTGTATTTGCCTGGACAAGAGGTCATGAATGAAACAAGACATACTCATAATGAATTTAATTTAGAAAGAACTAATTTAACGGATGAAGGAGAATTAGCAAATATTCAACCAAATTATGTTGTAGTATTTGAACAAATGTCAGATAAACAAAAGCAAAACGCTTATAAGGCAAGTGTTGAATTTAATGTTCCACTAGTTTATATAAATAAAGACACTTTAGCAGCAACTGAAAGTGCAAAAATTGATAATCTAATAGGTGAATACAAAAACACTAATAATGTAGAATTATTAAAACAAATTTTAACTTTACATGAAAATAATAGAAGTGGATATAGAAATCCAACTGATTCGGCATTAATAACACAATATTTTACATCAGATAGAATAAGTGCAGTATTAACTGATGCAATTGAAAATTGTAGTTCCAAAGAAGAACTTACATACATTAAAAATATTTTAGAAGATGAAATTAGAAAATTTGATGTAACACTTGAAGCAACAAATAGAATGAATGAAATTGATATTGATGCAAAGGGATTAGTTGAAAAAATTGGTAATAAAATAAAAATTATTGAAGATATTGAAAAAACTAAAGACATGAATTTTCAATTACAAGATGAAGATCCTGATGCGACAGCCAGATTAATATCTATAGGAAATTTAATTGATATTATCAAAGATAATGATTTATTTGCTGAATTTAATCTGTATGATGAATATAGAACTTCTGGTAGAAAATTAATATCGAGTTTTAATAAAACAGAATATTTAGAAGCATTTATGCAATTATATAATACAATTAAAAATAATAATTATGATTTAGGATTTAATGAACAACAAACTAGTAGATTAGAACTTTTGTATAATGAAGCTATTGAAAAAATAGATATTTCAAAAATACAATATAGTGAATTTCTTCCAGATGATATAAAATTAAAAGTGATGTTTAGAACAAATGAAATATATAATTATGGAGATTTATCTATTTTATATAATTATTTCTTTGATAATTATGTGCCAGATATTTTATATAATAATCCTACATTAATTTATTCAGATAATTTTAAATTTTTTGTTGATACATTTGGAAGATATATATCAAGTAATTCTAATATTTTAAATGAATTTGATATACAATTTTGGGATAATCTAGTTAATTCAAAAAAAGATTGTGAGAATATTATTATTCAGGGTAAAATTGATATTGGAGAACAAGAATTTAATAATTTTGTTCATAATATATATGATTGGAATCAAGAGAATAAAGAATATGTAGAATATTTTTTAAGTAAATATTCTGTGGATGTAAATAATTTGAATTACAGTGAAAATATGCCAGATAATTTAAAATTACAAATTATGTTAAGAGATAATCAAGTATATGATAGGGAGCTTCTTATATCAGAAGTTAATAAAGAAATTTTAAATAAATTAAATACAATAGTTGTAAATAATAGAGTAGTAGATCCTAATTTTGTATTTAATGATTTGTTTTTATTATATTTTTGTAAAGTTAGTGATACCTTAACTCAGAAAGAAATGCTGTATACACTTACTAAAAAAAATTGCCAATTTTTATTTAGCAATTGTATGAAGCAGATATGTGAGCAAAATATTGATATTAGCGAAAGTAATTTTAAAAAATTTTTAATGTTGCTTAATTTAAAAAATTCTAAAATCCAAGATTACGTTAATAATTACATGAAAAATCATATTAATATTGACTTAAGTGATTTAGTTGATAAAATAATTTATAGTGATGGATTACCTATTTCCATTAAAAATAAAATTTTATTTCGTATTAATGTTAATTATGACGGATTTATTTCACAAGGTGGCAATAATGTATATGGGGCTGATCAAAATGCAACAGCCAAATATATTAATATTAAATTTAAAAACTTAGATTGGTTGAGTGATGACAATGATTTTATACAGTATCTTGTTAGTAAGCGTAGATATGATCAAAAAAGTGCACAAACTTTATTAGAAAATTTAAAACAATTTAATGGTAGATTTTATGATGCACGTGGAGGAAGTATTATAATTGAGTATATTTATGATAAATGTGCAAGAGAAAATAGATTTGATGTACTTGATGTTATAAATCAAAGTTTTACTATTAAGTATGGAACTGAAATAAATAGATTAGGATCTAAACTTGTAAATTTGGGAATGTCATATAGTGAAGCATTAAGAACGTTATGTGCATTGGATAGTACTGGTTGTTGTTCTTATGCAGCAACTGCTAATTCAATATTACTATCATATAAAGGTAAGTCACAAGCATTTGAAAAAGATTTTGGATATCCTATGTATGTTTATGTTAATGGACAACAAGAGTTTAATTCCTCAGAATTAATATTAGATATGTATATGTATTTAAATAGTAATAATTACGTAAATAACAATAAAGAACCTATGTTTTTGTATAATTCTGACGGTTCAGTTAAATTAAATAATTTAATAACAAATAATCAGGTATATTTATCAGGACTTAAATGGCGAAATGGGGATGCAATAAATTCATTTTTACAATCAAAAAATTCTAAATTGAATTTTAAAATTGATGGTGGTATGATATACTGCGATGGGTATAGGTCATCAACACAAAATGAAATAAATTCTATGAAAGAAATAATAATTAATTATTTGAAAAAAAATCAAAATAATAGTGTAAAACTAGGTATATACAGGACAGAAGAAAATGGAAGGATTATTCCAATTAGGTTTATGAATTCTAAAAACGAAGTTTTTAAAACTACTGAAAATTGGAATGAAGGTGATGGACATGCTGTTTGTGTTACAGGAGTACTTGACGATTATTTTATAGTTAGTAGTTGGGGAAAAAGACTTTTCATACCAATATCAGATTTTGTTGGTAATAATTTTAATTTAGTATTTAATATAGTGGAGGGGATAGAGTGAAAAAATTAAATTTTATAGATGAAGAATTTTTACTAATTGAACGACCAAATATAAGAAAAGAATGCAAGATAAAAACTGATGAAGAAATGGCTAATTATTTAATTGCATACAACACTTATAATAATTTGTTAATACAATTTTTAAAAAAGAAGTATTATTTAATTGAGGTTGATAAAGAATTAGAAAAAAAGGGAAGTATTTTTCCTGAAGTTCCTTCTTCGGAAAAAGATCTTTATCAGCATCTTTCAGAAGGACATTTAAAATATTTTTATTTACGAAATAACATATACATTGAAAGATTAAATAATGAGCAATTAAATTATCTTTATTCACTTTATCAATCAAATAGTTTTGATTTAACACCTCAAAGTGAACAATTTATTAGTGATACATATTTAAAAGTGATTTTAGAAAATCCTGATGAAAAAGGAGTAAATACTAATTATGGTCCTGATAATTTGAAATATTATAAACCAGTTAATGCAATAATAATTGGAGTAAGATATAATCAATTTCAAAATGTCTCAAATGATGAAAATACTTTTTCTACATTTTCTTCATTAGAAGGTCAAATTTCAATGTTAACTGATTTTCTTGAATATAAAATAAAACAAGAATATAATCTTCCATTTAATGTAATAAAATATGATGATTATAGTGTAAATTGTAAAAAAAAAATGACAAATATTAAGAAGTGATGTTATGACAGAAGAAAAAAAGAAATTATTAGAAAAATTAAAACAAGATAAAGAAAAGTTGATTGAAATAAAGAAAAAACATGGGAAAGAATATGAAGAATTAAAAAATGATTTGGAGTTAAAAAAAGGGACAATAGGGAAAAGATAGTTCTATAATTGAATATTTGAAGTAATGATAATGCGATTAAAACTTGTTATCATTCTTTTTTTGCATTTTTTTAATTTTTTGTTGCAAAATTGTTTTACTTCAATTCTTCAAGATAATGTTAGTATATAGATTATTTATAAGGAGAAGTTTGATGGCTTGAGTGTAAATAATTCTTTGTAAATGGTAATCTATCTATGATATTTGGAGCGACTATAGATTACTTTTGTTATATCTATAGAATATGTTCAAAAATACTATAAAAGTCTATTAAAGGAAAATGGGTTACCTAATATTAGATTTCATGATTTGAGACATACATATAGTACAATTTTGTTAAAAAATAATTATGATGTAAAAGCAGTTTCAAAATTACTAGGACATGCTCACTCTATTATAACAGTTGATGTATATACAGATAAAAATGAACTTGCAATCTGCTGTTTGGCTGAATTGGAACCATTTATTAATGATGTTGTTCCAAAACCAAAAAATTCTGAAAATAATTACACGAATTTGCAAAAATTGATTAATTTAGATAATTTTCTTGAAGACTGAAAATTACAAATAGTTTATTTCTTGAACTGTTGTAATTATTAGTCTTTTTTGCTATAATTAATCTAGATGTTATTTTATTTTTTTTGCTGTTAGTTTGTGGCCGTTTAAGAATTTGATTCGTGTAATGAAAAAACTCTCTTAAAATTGTGGGAAAATTACACGAATTCTTACACGAAGCTACTTTCTGATAGTGCGATTTTGGGAGGTGGCCACATGTTTAAATTGGTATCAAAATATCAGCCAAATGGAGATCAACCTGAGGCAATAAAAGAGTTAGTTAGTGGGATTAAAAATGGGCGTAAAGAGCAGGTTTTACTGGGTGCAACGGGTACTGGAAAGACATTTACAATTGCTAATGTTATCAATGAGGTTCAGAAGCCAACTTTGGTTCTTGCTCATAACAAAACTTTGGCTGGTCAATTGTATTCCGAGTTGAAGGAATTGTTTCCAGATAATCGCGTTGAGTACTTTGTTTCTTATTACGATTATTATCAACCAGAAGCTTATGTTCCTAGTACAGATACTTATATTGAAAAAGATAGTTCCATTAATGATGAGATTGATGAATTGAGACATAGTGCTACTTCAGGTCTTTTATCAAGAAGAGATATTATTGTTGTAGCGTCAGTATCTTGTATTTATGGAATAGGAGAGGTAGAAGATTATAAAAATAAAATACTGACTTTGAATGTTAATGATGAGATAGAGAGAGAAGAAGTATTAAAAAGACTTGTAGATATGTTGTATGAAAGAAATGAGATTGATTTTAAAAGAGGAACTTTTCGTTCTAAAGGGGATGTGATTGAAGTTATTCCTAGTTATGAGAAGACGAATGGAGTTCGAATAGAATTTTTTGGAGATATGATAGATCGAATTTCTTCTTTTGATGTTGTTACTGGGCAAGTATTAACTAATAAGAAGTCGATTTCTATTTTTCCAGCTTCTCATTTTGTTACTGATCCAGAAAAGTTAAAGATTTCTATTGAAAGAATACGTAAAGAATGTGAAGAGAGATGTCAGTATTTTAAAGAAAAAGGGAAATTAATAGAAGAACAAAGAATTCGAGAGAGATGTAATTATGATATGGAAATGCTTGAAGAGACAGGATTTTGTCATGGGATAGAAAATTATTCTAGGCATATTGCTCTTCGAGGTGAGGGGGAGACTCCAACTTGTTTGATTGACTTTTTTCCTAAAGATTTTTTAATGGTTATTGATGAGTCACATGTTACGATTCCTCAGGTTAGGGGAATGTATAATGGAGATAGAGCTAGAAAAATGAATTTGGTGGAGTATGGTTTTCGGCTTCCTAGTGCTCTTGATAACAGACCGTTGAAATTTGAGGAATTTGAGTCAAAAATTAATCAGGTAATTTATGTTTCAGCGACTCCTGGAGATTATGAAATGGCACACGTTAATGGAAGGGTTGTTGAACAAATTATTCGACCGACAGGTCTTTTGGATCCACTTATTGAGGTTAGGAAAACAAAAAATCAAATTGATGATTTGGTTGAAGAAATTGAGAAACGGATTTCTGTTAATGAGCGAGTATTGATTACAACTTTAACGATTCGAATGGCGGAGGAGTTGTCTAATTATCTTAAGAATATTGACATTAAAGTAGCTTATTTGCATAGTGAGGTTAAGACTTTACAAAGAATGCAGATTATTCATGATTTACGGACGGGGAAGTATGACGTTGTTGTTGGAATTAATTTGCTTAGGGAAGGAATTGATATTCCTGAGGTAAGTTTAATTGCTATTATGGATGCCGATAAACAGGGATTTTTAAGAAGTACTAGAAGTTTGATTCAAACGATTGGAAGGTGTGCTAGAAATAGTCATGGCAGGGTTATTATGTATGCTGATACAATTAGTGATAGTATGAATGAGGCAATTATTGAAACAAAGAGAAGAAGAAAAATCCAAGAGGAGTACAATCGGGTACATGGTATTATTCCAAAAACAATTATGAAAGAGATTAGGGATGTTATTTCTAACTCTGAAGAAGTGGTTCATGAAGAGAAAAAGAAGATGAGTAAAAGAGAAAAGGCTGAAATGATTGATACTTTAGAAAGAGAAATGAAACAGGCAGCTAGTGAACTTGATTTTGAAAGAGCTATGGAACTTCGGGATATTTTATTTGAAATGAGAAGTGAATAAGCAAAAGTGAAAAAATGAAAAAAGATAATGACAAATTATCTTTTTTTTGTTATAATTACTTTAATAATAGTAGATAATAGTAGTGGGTGGTAAGTATGGTACAAAGAATGGTTTTAAAAACACAAGAGAAGTGTATTTATGAAATTGAAGACAAGGATTTAAAATTTTATTTATTAATTCCGAATATCCAGAAAGTTTTTTTAACGGTATATATTATGGAAGGACCAACTGATTTATCTATTCAAAAGATTATGCAAGATCCTGATAAAGTTTTGGTTATTCCTGTGTTAGAGTCTAAGTTGTTTTCGTCTGTTTTGGCTAATCAAACTGAAGGATTTAATTATTTGGATAAATATGTTTCTAGTTTAATTAATTTAGCACATCAAATTTTGGTGTATAATCATGTTATCGTGGAGAATGTGGTTTATTTTAATAGTCCAATCCTTCCTAATTTTGAGAAATGGCTTATTCAAAAATATCAAGGAAGAGTAGTTGGGACAGTGGTTAATTATCGGGCTAATGAGGAAGTTAGTCCTGCTGGTTTGGAAGGAAATGTTGTTGATCATACTATGACTTTATTAAATTCTTTGGATCAAGATGTTTCTTTAGAAAAAGATTTGAAAGATGTTGATTCTTCCCTTGAAGGAAATGAGAAACATGATTTTGGTTTTGTTTCTTATGTTTTATTAGGTGTGGTTGTTGCTGTTGTATCATTAGTTTTTCTTTATTTGCTTATTTAAAAAACACTTATCTGTTAGGATAGGTGTTTTATCTTATGTACATAGAAATAGTTGCTACAATTGAACCAATCATTAATACGAGCATAATGATAGCAAATATTCTAGCCCCTAAATTGTGTGTATAAGTTTTTTTCTTTTTATTTTTTTTCGGTTTACTTTCTGTTTTCTTTTTCTTTTGTTTGCTTTCTTCTTTTTTCTTTTTATTTAAATCATATATTTCTTTTTTGGATAAACTATTTTTTTTCTCTACATTATTTTCTTCTTCATTTATTGTTTTCTTTTTCATCTGCTTTTTCACCTCTTTTATTATTATAACGAAAATTAGGTATAAAAACAAGTGGTGGGTAATATATTTAAGTGGTGATAGAATGAAGACGGAGATGAAGAAAAAAATTAAGCTAAAAGATTTAATTTTACCAAATAAGAAATTAAATTATTTTGTTGGAACAATTTTGTTACTAGGAATTTTATCAGGTTCTATTTTTTTGATGTTATCTAGTCAAAATGATCAGACTAGTGTTATTCGTCAAATTGAGTTATTTTTTACAAATATTAGTAAGAATAGTATTGATAATGGACTAGCTTTTCGAAATAGTTTGATTGTAAATTATTTATTTATTTTATTGATTTGGGGTTTTGGTTTTAGTATGATTTTTGTTATTTTTACTATTTTTATTGCTTATATTAAAGGATTTTTAGTTGGATTTTCAATTTCTTCGATTTTTTTAACTTATCATTTAAAGGGGATAGTTGGTGTTTTACTTTATGCTTTTCCTAGTCAACTTTTTAATCTTTTGATTGTATTTTTATTAACGGTATATAGTTTGATGTTTTCTAATCATTTAATTAAAGTGCTTCTTTCTAAAAAGGGAAATCAGAGAAGTATGTTGAAGAAATATTTTGTAATATTGATGTTTTGCATTATTTTAAGTTTTTTATCTAGTGTATTGGAGGTTTATGTGTTTCCTAGATTGCTAAAGCTTGTGATTTCTATTTATATTTCTTAAAAATTTGCTCATATTAATTATGGGTGAGAGAAATGGAGAAGAAAACATTGTATTATCATATTTTTTTGTTTCTTTCTTCTTTTACAAGGGGATTGATTGAGGTTTTTTCGTTGGTTCTTTTATATCAAAAGGGATATTCTGTTGAAAATATATTCTTTTTTTTATTTCTTTTATATTTTGTTGGTATTTTTGTAAATATTTTTAGTTTGCTTTTGGATTATCGCTTAGTTCTTTTGGTTTCTGTTTTTTTATATGGGGGAAGTTTTTTTTATTTATCAGTGATGAAGAATACTTATTTATCTTTGATTATTTTTAGTATTTTATTGTCAATTAGTAATTATTCTTATCATTCTATTCGGCATTATTTGGCTTTTTCTATGTTAGATTCTAATCGTTTAAAGACTAATCATTTGGTGTTGTTGATATATTTAGGAAGTATTTTTTCTTCTTTTGTTGGTACTTTTTTGGTAGGAAAGTTACCTGTTACAATTATTGGAATGATTATTCTTGGTTTTTCTTTATTAGGGATATATCCTGTTTTAAAGAGTAAAAATTTAAAAAGAAAAGAAAAAAGACAAAGTATTTGGCTGGTGAAATTAGAAAAAGAGAAGATTTTTTTTAGTATTTTTGAGCAATTTAAGGTGATGTTTTTAGAGATTCAACCATTATTTTTATATTTATATGTGAAAAAATCAATTTATTATGTTGGTATTTTTAATTTTATTTTAAATTTTGCCTCTTTAATTGTAATGTATTTTTTATCTTCTCGATTAAAAAAGAATGCTTTTAAATATGTATGTTTTTTTCTTTCCTTAATTTGTTTTTTGAAAATTAATATTAGAAATGGTATTTTTCTTCTTGGATTAGCTTTTTTTGAAGGTGTTTGTGTGAAAATTTATGAAAATTTTAGTTTAGATAATTTGTATGATACATCAAATCGGGAGGTTTGTAGTTATTTAATTGTAGAAGAAATGATTTTTTTTGGAACGAAAAGTCTTTTTATGGGAATGGTTTGTTTATTTCATTTGCAAATTTATTTTGTTTTATTGATTTGTATTTTAGGAATTTTTTGTAGTAGTTTTTTTATTCATTTAAAAAAAGCATCTTAGATGCTTTCAGACTGTTGACAAATAGGTAGAATTTTTACTTATTTGTCTTTTATTTTGTAAAAATAATAAAATTTCCAATAT
>CAKPLX010000009.1 GCA_934167785.1 uncultured Bacilli bacterium | reverse complement strand
GAGAGGGGGGGTCGAACCCTCGACCTATCGGGTATGAACCGATCGCTCTAGCCAACTGAGCTATCTCGCCAAAAGCAATATAATCATACCATAGTTTTATTGCTTTGACAATAGCTTTTCTATAAATTTTTTTAAAATCCCTTTCTTGAATTTTTAAAGAAAACAAGTTATAATGAAAAAAATAAGAAATGAGGATAAAAATGATAGAAAAGATCTTAAAATTAGAAGTATCTATTTTTAAAAAGACATTTACGACAACGAAAGAATATATTCAAGAAAAAAATACATTATTATCAATCGTACTTATTTTAATAAATTTAGGATTACTCACTTTTTTTATTAACAAAAGAACAAATTATTGACATTTATTACTGGATGGCCGGAAATACAGAATCGATGGCAAAAAATGTAAAATCATTTCCCAAGCCAACTATTTTTCTTTTTATAGGAATAAATATATGCTTTTATTCTTGTATGTTTTACGTAGGATTAATAAGTTTCCCTAAATTTTTATTAAAATTAAAACCAAAATATCATCAAGTAATCAATTTAATTGGCATAAACTCTTTAATTTCCACAACCATTTTAATAATTAATATTGCTATATTTCAAGTTTTACCTCTGTTATCTCTTCTTTTGTTTTTTCTATTTCGTCTTCTTTACATCTTAAATCTTTTTTTAGACAATGTAATGCTATTACAAGAAAAAAATAAGAGTATTTATATTTTTTCTTTATCCTTATTTTTTTCCGTTCTTCTTTTTATTTTAATCAAACATTAAAAATATATATATCTTTAAAATAGTACTAAATCAGTATTTTTTTTAAATATCAAAATAAATTTTTAGGAAGGGATATTAATTTTAAAAAGAATATGATATAATAGAATTCATAATAGAAAGAGGGAAATAAAATATGACATTAAGTAGTATGGTAACAATATTACAAAAAATAATTGACATATCTTTAGTGTGGATTTTAATTTATTCAGTCTTAAAAAGTTTAAAAGATAATGTCAAAATGATTTTAATATTCAAGGGTGTAATCATTATTGTCTTTGTCAAATTATTAAGTGATTACTTAAATTTAACAACAGTGGGGCTTCTTTTAGAATATGTCATTATGTGGGGACCGCTGGCTTTAATCATTATCTTTCAACCAGAAATCAGAAATATTTTAGAGCATTTAGGAAGACAACAAATTTTAACCCGTCATAGAGTTCTAACTATGGATGAACGAGAAAAAATGGTTTATGAGATTATGAATGCAGTAGAGTATTTAAGAAAATCAAGAATTGGGGCGTTAATTGTTATTGAAAGAGACATTAGTCTAAGAGACTATATTGAAAGAAGTAAAGGAATTTACGCAGATATTTCATCGGAATTACTAATTTCTATCTTTTTCCCAAGAAATCCATTACATGATGGTGGTGTGATTATTCAAGGAAATAGAATTACAAGTGCTGGGGCAGTATTTCCAATCAGTTTAAACACTAAAATTAATAAACGACTTGGAACAAGACATCGGGCTGCTTTGGGAATTAGTGAAGAATCAGATGCTATTGCTTTAGTGGTAAGTGAAGAAACAGGGAAAATTTCTATTGCCATGGGAGGAGTACTAAACTATAATTTATCTATTGATGATGTTAGAATGATGTTAGTTGAAGAATTAAAACCAAAGCATGAAATTTTACTTGATGATGAATTTGAAGATGAAAATAGTGAAGAAGGTGAAAAGCATGAAAATAATTAAAAATATCTTTCAGTTTATTAGTGCTTTCTTCAAAATGATTTATAAAGTAATTGATAAAATAATTATTATTCCAATTACTAAATTTATTGTAATGGCAACTGATAAATTAGGAAATAGAACAGATAGGTTTGAAAAGTGGATTACGAAAAAAAATACTTTAATTTTTATTTCCTTAATATTAGCAATTGGCTTATTTATGTATGTAGATAGTGAGTCTACTACTATTATTACAGATAGTGCTGAAGTACTTTATGGCCAAAAAGTAAAAGCAACTTATAATAACAATTCTTATGTAATAGAAGGATTACCAGATAGTGTTGATGTAACCCTAATTGGAAGGAAAGTGGATTTATATTTAGCAAAACAATTAGCAACTGGTGTTGTAACAGCAGATCTTTCAGGACTTGGGGAAGGAATGCACACAATTAAGTTAGACTATGATTGTTCTATTCGTTCAGTTGAGTATAAATTAGCACCATCATCAGTGAATGTAACAGTCTATCCAAAGGTTTCTCAAACTAGAACGGCTGGAATAGAAGTAATTAATAAGAACAAATTAGATAAAAAATTATCTATTGGAGAGGTAACTTTAGATAATTCAGAAATTGTCATCAAAGGGGCTGAACATACCTTAAATAAAGTAGCCATTGTAAAAGCCTTAGTAGATGTTAGTAAAATTATTAATCCGAAAATAGGAACAACTACTTTAGATGAAGTAAAATTAGTCGCATATGATGCAAATGGCGAAGTTGTAAAAGGTTTAGAAATGGAACCGAACAAATTAAGTGCTAAATTAAAAATTAATTCTCCTAGTAAAGAAGTACCAATAAAAGTAGTACCAACAGGAGATTTAGAATTTGGAAAAGCAATCGATAATATCACTACAGATGTTACTAAAGTAACAGTTTATGGGGATCAAGATGTTTTAGATACAATTGAATATGTACCAGTAGAAGTTGATGTTTCTAAATTAAATGAAAATAAAAGCTATGATGTTGTAATATCAAGACCATCCAGAATAAAAGAAATATCTGTAACAAACGTAAAAGTAAATATTACTTTAGGTTCAGAAGTTAGTAAAGAAATTCAAAATGTTTCTATTGAAACAGCAAATTTAGATACAAATAGATATAAAGCTGTAGCTATTGGAGAGAATTCTAGTAAAACAACAGTTGTTGTAAAAGGAACAAAAAATGTCGTTGATAATATAGATGCCTCTACAATTAAAGCTCAAGTAAATCTAGAAGGCTATACCGAAGGAGAATATGAAGTAACGGTAAAAGTAACAGGGGAAGATAATAAAGCAACTTATACCCCAAAAACAACGAAAATTAAAGTAAAAATTAGTAAAAAATAAGTATTATCTCTTGACAATTAGCATTTAGTTATAATATAATTGACAAGAAAGAAACGGAAAGAAGATGTATTCATCTCACCTGATTGCCATAGCAATAGGTAAAAAGCTAATAATACTAAAATAATAAAAAATTAGGCTTTTGATTGAGAAATGAATACAGCTTTCCTGTATTCATTTTTTATGGAGGTGTTTGATATCGCAAACAATAAAGATAACTTAATTAATGAGCAAATTAGGGCAAAAGAAGTAATGGTAATTGGGCCAAATGGGGAACAATTAGGAGTGAAAAGTAAAAAGGATGCATTAACTTTAGCATCTTATGCTGGATTTGATTTAGTACTAATGAGTGAAGGTGCTAATCCACCGGTTTGTAAAATTATGGATTACAACCGCTTTAAATATGAGAAAAAGAAAAAAACGAAGGAAGCACAAAAAAAGCAAAGAGAAGCAATGGTGGATGTTAAAGAATTTCGCTTATCAGTAACAATTGATAAACATGATTTTGATACTCGAGTAAATAATGCAAAAAAGGCATTAGCAAGAGGCGATAAAGTTAAGGCAAGTATCCGCTTCAAAGGCCGTCAAATCGCTCATCCAGAACTTGCAAAAGATGTACTAAAAAGATTTGAGGAATCTTTAAGTGATATTGCAGAAGTAGAAATTCAACCGAAAATGGAAGGAAGAAGTATCTTCATGCAACTTACACCAAAAAAATAGAAGGAGAATTAGTTATGGCTAAAAAAGTAAAAGTAAAGAAAATCAAAAAGAAAACACATAGTGGACTAAAAAAAGCATTAAACATAAGACAAAGTGGAAGCGTTTCAATCAAAAGTCAAGGAACAAGACATAATACTGGTAAAAACAGTGCAAAAAGAAGTAGACAAAAAAGAAAAAGTAATAGTTTAAATCATTCAGATTTAAAGAGAGTAAAAGATTTAATATAGGATAAAGGAGTGAAGAATTATGACAAGAGTTAAAGGTGGCACTGTTGCACGTGCAAGAAGAAAAAAAGTATTAGACCAAGCAAAAGGTTATTTTGGCAGTAAACATAGATTATACAAAACTGCACATGAGCAAGTAATGCATTCAGGTCAATATGCATTTAGAGATAGAAGACAAAATAAAAGAAACTTCAGAAAATTATGGATTACAAGAATCAATGCTGCTTGTCGTGAAAATGAAATTAGTTATTCTAAATTCATCAACGGTTTAAATAAAGCTGGAATCACAATTAATAGAAAAATGTTAAGTGAACTTGCAATTGATTCTAAAGAAGCATTCTCTGATCTAGTAGCAATTGCTAAAGATAGTTTAGATGGAAAACCTTACCAACCAGCTACAGCAAAAAAAGAAGAAGTAAAAGTAGAAAAGAAAACAGAAAAGAAAGAAACAACGAAAAAAACAACTTCTACAGCAAAGAAGACAACTACAAAAAAAGCAACGAAAGAAGAGAAATAGTAAATAAAAAAGAAGAATAGAATGCCTATCTATTCTTTTTCTTTAGAATTGATAATTATTTAAAATAAAGGAGTAAAAATGAAAGTAGGAATATATACATTAGGATGTAAAGTAAACATTTATGAAAGCGAATATATAGAAGAATTATTAAAAAATCATGGTTATGAAATTGTTCCATTTGATACAATTGCTGATATTTATATGATCAATACTTGCAGTGTTACCAATGAAAGTGATCGTAAATCTAGAAAAATGATCAATCAAGCCAAAAAAAGAAATAAAGATGCAATTATAGCCGTAATGGGATGTTACAGCCAAACTCATGCCTCATCTATTGATGCAGATATTGTCATTGGATCACAAGATAAAAGTAGAATTGTAGAATATTTAGAACAATATCTTGAAAATAATACCAGTATTAAAAATTTATACGATATTCGCGAAGAAGCTCTTTTTGAAAAAATGAATATTCATCACTTTGATAATCATACAAGAGCATTTGTTAAAATTCAAGATGGTTGTAATGCTTTTTGTAGTTATTGTATTATCCCTTATGCTAGAGGAAAAGCTCGTAGTAAAAAGTATGAAGATGTCGTAGAAGAAGTTACAAAATTAGTAGAAAATGGATACCAAGAGATTGTATTAACAGGAATTCACACAGGTAGATATGGTCAAGATTTAGAAAATACTTCCTTAGAAAAACTCCTTCGTCGATTAATCGAAATTCCTAATTTATATCGCCTTCGTCTTTCTTCTATTGAAGTAAATGAAGTAACAGATGGAATATTAGATTTGATTAAAAATTCTCCTAAAATAGCAAGACATTTACATATTCCTCTTCAAAGTGGATCAAATAAAATCCTAAAAAAAATGAATCGGCATTATACGATAGAAGATTTTAAAGAAAAAGTCCAAAAAATAAGAAGTATTGATTCCAATATTTCCTTAACAACAGATTTAATTGTTGGTTTTCCTGGAGAAACTGATGATGATTTTCAAGAAACAATAAATACTTTAAAAGAAGTGGAATTTACCAAAATTCATACGTTTCCTTATTCTAAAAGAGAAGGGACACCAGCTAGTACAATGGAAAATCAAATTGATGGTCTAACGAAAAAGAAAAGGGTAAAAGAGATATTAAAGTTATCTAAAGAGATGGAATATCATTTTTATCAAAAATACTTAAATAAAATTTTACCAGGGATTAGTGAAATATCTAAAGAAAAAAAGATTTCTATCTTAACGACGAATTATATTTCAGTCTCTATTCCTAATCAAATTGAAAATAACAAACGTTGTTTGGTAAAAATTAATAAGATAGACGAGGAAAATAAAGTATTTGGAGAATTTGTTTCTTTTGAAGAATAGTGTACAGTCAAAGTAAACTCTAACAATTCTTGTTGAATATCATTTTTATTTATTATATAATTGTGATAGAAGGATGTGGAAAAATGAAAAAAAGAACTTTTAGTGCCGTAATTTTATTAATCATTTTAGTAGGATCAATATTTCTGGGGTATAAAGCCTTTGGGTTAGTCATGTTAGTAGCAGCAATTTTAGGTTATCACGAACTATTTCAAATTAAGTATGGGGATAGAAAACAAAATATTGCTATGGTTCAATTATTAGGATATTTTAGTTTAATTCTTTTGATTTTAAATGATATTTTCTTTTCTATAGATAATAATATTTTAGTGATATTACCAATCTTAGCACTAACAATTCCAATTGTATTTTACCAAGATTATGAGGCATATAATATTAATGATGCTTTCTTTATAATGGGATGTATATTTTTTCTAGGATTTAGTTTTCATAATATTGCATTTATGGCTAAAATGGATATTTATAAATGTATTTTAATTTTCTTAATAGCATTTACAACTGATACATATGCTTATATAGGAGGATCTTTAATTGGTAAACATCAATTAACAGAAATCTCTCCTAAAAAAACAATTGAAGGAAGTATTATTGGAACCATTATGGGCGTTTTAATAGGATGTGTATATTATAATTTAGCTATTGGTGGACTAGGAATTACTGAAATGATAATTGTTTGTCTAGCATTAACTATTTTATCAGAAATTGGGGATTTAGTAATGAGTAGTATCAAAAGATATTTTCATAAAAAAGACTATTCTAATTTAATCCCAGGACATGGGGGAATATTAGATCGTTTTGATAGTGTTTTATTTGTTTCTCTAGGACTTAGTATCATTGTAGCACTTTTATAAAAGGAGGATTATATGTTAAGTTTTGTTTTATTTATCATTATATTAGGAACAATTGTTTTGATTCATGAATTAGGACACTTTCTTTTTTCAAAATTATTTGGTGTTTATGTCTATGAATATTCCATAGGAATGGGGAAGAAAATATTTTCTAAAAAGCCTAAAGACAGTGAAACAGAATATAATATTAGAATGTTCCCTATTGGAGGTTTTGTTCGTTTAGCTGGTGAAGAAGGAGAAGATGGGGATAACGAAGTTCCATTAGAAAGAAAATTATATAAAAAAGGTTTTTGGCAACGTTTTTTAATTTTCTTTATGGGGCCAGGATTTAATATGTTACTAGCATTTGTTACCTTATTTATTATGTGTCTATTTTTTACAGGAAGCTTAGCAACGTTACAAGTAGATAAACTTCCAACGAAATATCCAGCTTATCAAGCTGGGTTAAGAAATGGCGATACGATTCTTTCAGTAAATGGAGAAAAAGTATCAACTTGGACTCAAGCAAGATTAAAAATTGCAACCTCTAAAGAAGGATCAACTTTAAGATTTAAAGTAAAAGATACCTCGGGGGAAACAAAAACCATTAAAATTACGCCTAAAAAAGAAAAAGATAAAGATGGGGAAGAGAAATATGTTTATGGAGTAAACAGTAAAACTGTAAAAATGAAAGGCTTTGTTGGCAGTGTTAAATATGCTGTTTTAGAAACGAAGGATATTGTTTTATCCATGGGGACAACAATAAAATATTTATTTACAGGAAAATTAGGGGTTAATGATTTATCTGGACCAGTTGGAATTTATGAAGTAGTAGATGAACAAGCACAATATGGAATTGATAGTTTACTCTATTTACTAGCGTATCTTAGCATTAATGTTGGAGTTATTAATTTAATTCCATTTCCTGCTTTTGATGGCGGTCATATTTTGTTTTTATTAATTGAAAAAGTAAGAGGAAAATCTGTTTCTAGCAATGTTGAAGCAACGATTACAGGGATTGGTTTTATTTGCTTAATTTTGTTAATGATTTATGTAACAGGTCATGATGTCATTAATTTGTTTCATTAAAAAAAGACTTTCTTAGTCTTTTTTTCATTATTTTCCATTATTGTCAACCACCGCAAAAGATGCTATACTTAAATAGAAAAGGAGTGAAAAGAAATGAAAAATAAGAATAAAGGAACATTCAAAAAGATTTTATTAATTATAGGTCTTCTTTTTCTAATTTTAGTCATCTTTTTTGGCTATATAATAGTAGAAGATTTAAAGCAGGAAGATATTTTAAAACAAGAAATCATTAATGTATCAAATAAAGATTTAAAAACAGATGACTATAAGATAGAAGTTAAAAGCAAAGGAGATTATGCTTATATTGAAGAAGCGGTAAAAAAGTATTACAAAGAACTATCAGATAATGTAAAAATTATCAATCGTTACTTTAATAATGAGGAATTTACAAACATTTTGTCCCCTAAAACATTAGAAGAAAGAAGACCAAATTTTCAAAGCAGTTATCAGTTAATTTCTAGCACTAAAAAAAATACTTTAGAGGCTTTTAATAAAATATCTAGTTTATGTGATGAAAAAACGATTAAAACCTTAATAGATAAAGATAAAGTAGATGAATATTCATATGATTTGTACCTTGAGTTAATGTATACTAAAGAGGATCTCAAAGAAATGAAAGAAATCAAAGAAAATATGCAAACTTTATCCAATGATATGGAACAGTTTTTAGATAAAGTGATAGAAGTACTAGATCTTTTAAAAGAAAATAATTCTTCTTGGAGAACAGAAAATGATCAAATTTATTTTGATTCTAATGAACTAGTTAATCGATATAATAATTTATATAATGATTTACAAGAAATAAGTAGTAGATTATCAGATGATTCTAAAGACATTTCTAATTCTACTCAATCATCAGATAATTCAAATTCAACAACAAATAAAATTTAAAGGAACTAAATAATTTATAGTTCCTTTTTTAAAATAATAGATTGAAGAATATTTTTACTTCCCACTAAAACTTTTAACCAATAATCATCAAAAGAAGTAATCACTACTTTTTCATCTTCACTAAAAGCATGAATAAATTGATTATTTCCAAGATATATGCCAACATGGCCTGGGTAGCGATTGCTAGGGGAAGGAGCAGAATCATTTAATGATTGCCTGTGAAAAAAAACTAAATCACCAACTTCTAATTCCTTAACATACGCTTTCTTTTTTAAATCATCTTCTCGGTACTTTTTTAGAATACCAACAGAACTAGTCATTTGTTTTGTGGTATCTCCAGAACCATAACCATCTTTTTCAATATCAACATTAAATAATTCTTGGTAAATATATTTCGTCAAACCAGAGCAATCAAAACTATCCGGTCCACTACTATCCCAAATATATGGTTTGTTGAGTTGTAGCATTAAGAAATCTACAATATTTTTTTGGTAAAGCTCTTTCATAATCCCTCCAATAAAAGATATGCAATTGGTTAAAAAAAAAGAAATAATACATATATTTTAATATGAAAATAAATTTATTGATGAAGGGAATAATTATTGGAATTGCTAAAATCATTCCAGGTTTTAGTGGCGCTATTTTAATGATTAGTTTTAATTTGTATGATAAAGCAATAGATGCTATAACCAATTTTTTTGCTAATCCAAGGAAAAATTTTTCTTTTTTATTCCAACTTTCTTTAGGTGTTGGATTAGGAATTGTTTTTTTTAGTAAAATTATTACTTATTTTCTTTTAAACTATCCACTTTATACATCAATTCTTTTACTTGGATTAATTACGGGAGGAATTCCTGAGATAAAAAAAGAAATTCATATAAAGAAAGATTTTTTTCTAGTTTTATTATCAATGTTAGTCATTTTTTGGTTATCAAAAATAACTGGGGATAATCACTATACGATAAAAAATACTTATCAAGATTTCCTTTTTTTTATGACTTCTGGATTTTTAGAAGCAGTAGGAACAATAGTACCAGGAGTAAGTTCTACCTTACTTTTAATGTTAATGGGTGTATATAATTATTACTTACAAATTTTAGGAAATATTTTTAACTTTACTCTTTTTAAAAATAATTTTCTTTTTCTCTTTCCATTTAGTATAGGTTTTCTTTTAGGAGTAATTTTAATGACTATATTGGTTAACTATTTATTCAAAAATTATAAACAAAAGACTTATGCAATTATCTTTGGTCTTTTGTTATCAACAATACTAATTCTTCTTTTTAAGTATTTTCCTCAAATAAAAAATCTAAATAATTTAATTATTTGTTCATTATTATTTTTTCTAGGAATAATAGCAACCAAAAATTTGAATAAAAAAACATAAAGAAAAAAGCACTTCAAATAGTGCATGTCGAATTATTTTTTTCGAAAAAATCCTCTTAATCCCTTGATTTCTTTGGTTAAAGGCATAAATGGCTTTACATCAATATGTGGAAAAGCATTTAATAATCTGCTTTGAAAAATTTGATGTCCTTCAGCCATTTTTTCTCTTACCATTTTTTTAAATTCTGTTGTAGAATCTTTCTTTATTTCAATATTAGATATTGTTTTCTTAAAACGATTCATGATATTAAAAGATAGAATCGTATCGGTAAGAAAAATAATAAATAGAATAATACTAATAATGGTAATTGCTTTAGGATCAAATCGATTTAATATCTTATTTAAAATAGGGTGAGTAACATAAATAATAAAGACGCCTCCCAATCCAAATAAAATTGCATTTTCTCCACAAATTCTTCCGTTTAGATTAAATTTTTTTTCACTATAATCCCATAATCTTGTTTTAAATGACTTTTCCATAATATAACTAGTAAAGTATTCTAAAATAGAGCATAAAACAACACCTAATAAAAAGACCGTAACAACATTATCTCGATATTGTTCTAAATATAAAATCATTGCCAAAGAACCACATCCATATATAGGGCAATATGGGCCAATCAAAAAACCTCTATTTACAAAATGAATTGGTTTCGATTGTAAACTAACTAAACTAGATTCAATAATCCACCCAAAAACAGAATAAGCGAAAAAAATAATAAAGTAATAAAAAAATATTTGCATTTACCTAACTCCTTTACTTTATAGAGTATATCATTTTTTTTTAAGAATAACAACCAATCAAAAAGAAAAAAATTTATCTTATTAGTTAATTTAGAAATAATTCTTCTCAATATATGATATCTTTCTTTAAAGAAGGGTAGTGAGATATATGCGAGGAAAATTGATAGTAATAGAAGGTACAGATTGTTCAGGAAAAGAAACACAAGCCAATCTATTAGTAAAAAAATTAAATGAAGTAGGAATGTCTGCAAAAAAGTTATCTTTTCCGAACTATCAAACACCAACTGGAAAAATTATTGGGGCTTGTTATTTAGGGAAAGAAGAACTATGTCAAAAATACTTAAACAGTCCAAAGGGATGGTTTGAAGAGGGTGCCAGTGAAGTAGATGGAATGGTTTCATCTCTCTATTATGCAGCGGATCGAAAATATAATATTAAGGAATGTGAAAATTTATTAGATAAAGGAATTAATGTTATCTTAGATCGTTATACTTTTTCTAATATGGCTCACCAAGGAGGAAAAATAAATAAACAAGAAGAGAGATTTCAATTTTTTAAAACAATCGAAACTTTAGAATTTAATATTTTAAATCTTCCCAAACCAGATTTAGTTATTCTACTTTATGTTCCTTACCAAGTGACTATAGACTTGCAAAAAAAACGTTGTTCTTCCTTAGATCAAAATGAAAAAGATAGAAAGCATTTAAAAAGAGCAGAGCAAACTTATTTGGAATTAAAAGCATTATATCACTTTAAAATGATTGAATGTACTAGGAATAATCAAATGCGAAAAATAGAAGATATTCATAATGAAATATTTAATATGGTAAAAGGATTTATAAATCATTAATAATGCAGGAAAAAGTTAAAATAAGCAAGATACTCCTTTTCTTTTTCTTTTTGATTTTAACAGTAATCTATACATACTATATAAAAAATATAACAGATGATGAATTGTATAACTATGGATATATTCATAATATCATAACAGGATTAATCCCATATAAGGATTTTAGTATGATTGTTCCTCCTTTATTTTTTTATTTATGTACTCCTATTTTTTTAATTTTTGGAGAGAAATTAATTATTTATCATATTGTTATAGCCTTTCTTACAACAACAATTTTCTTTATTACTAGTAAACAAATAGGCTATAAAGCACTTGCCATTGAATTTTTAATATTGTTTTATCCTTATGCAGGATACAACGTTTTTAGTCTTTTCCTCTTATTCTTATTATTATCCTTAAAAAAAAAGAAATTCTCTTCTTATCTTACTCCTATAATAATCATTTTTATGTTTTTAACAAAGCAGACATTTGCATTACTAATTATTCCTTCTTTACTAGAAACAAAGAATAGAAAAAAAACGATAATGGTTTATTTAGTGGGAATCTTCCTTTTTCTTCTTTATTTGATAGTATTTAACAATTTTAATCAATTTCTCAATTATTGTTTTTTGGGAATGCTTAGCTTTACTAAACAAAATAAAACACCAACTAGTATTCTTTTTTGGATAGAAATTTTAATTATTTTCTACTTTCTTTGGAATTATTATCAAACAAAAGATATAGAAACTTTATATATTTTAATTTTCCAAATTATTGTTTTTCCAATTGCCGACTTTTTTCATTTTTGTATTGGAATAGCTCCAGTTACTTATTTTCTAATTTTAAAAGAACGAAAATATCCGTATATCTCGTTTTTAATTTTTCTTTTTTTTGCTATTATGGCACTAACTCTTCATGTTACAACGCTGTTTAGAACCAAATATGAGTATTTAGAATATTATCCCCCAAAAAATTTCATGTATTCACGATTAGTTTCAAGAAATATGATAGGTGATGTTGAAAAGATAAAAAAAGTAATTAAAGAGAATCCTGATTCAACTTTATTTTTTCTAGGAACCCCAGCGTATTTCATAAAATTAAATTTAAATCTTCCTATAAATAAGTTTGATAATATTAATGATGGAAATCTAGGTTATCATGGGGAACAGAAATATCGTGAGGAACTTCAAAAAAAATGTCAAAATAACTCATGTTTATTTATTTTTGATGATACAGAGGCAACTGGTAAGAAGAAAAGTCAAACCAATCGTTTTATCTTAAATTATATTAAAAATAGTTATAATCAAGTTTATTCATCATCTAGTTTTGATATCTATAAAAGTGAAAGAAATTAGTTGCATTTTTAAAATTATTTTGTTATACTTAAGAAAATAAGGAGGATATGAAGTGGAACAGAAGAAACAAAAAAATTCAATCAACAATATATTTTATGCAGTAATAGGGGTCGCTACTTTAATGATTGCTGTTATAGGGGCAACTTTTGCATATTATACAGCAACAGCAACAAATGCTAATACTGTAAAAGGTAATATGGCAACCATAAAATTTGATTTGGATGTAAAAAAGGTAACTGATAAAGATAATACTAGGGGCGGACTAATTCCTATGTCCAATAACATGATTGAGCAGGCTTTAACTAAGAATGCTCAAGTGTCAGATAAAGGAATCTGTGTAGATGACAACGGGAACGCCGTATGTCAAGTATATAAAATTACTGCAGTAAATTCTAGTACAGCAAGTATGTTTCTAGATGGTTATGTAACATTAAGCGGAGGTTCGGGTACACCAGCTGATTATACAGCATCATCTACTAATAAAACATCAATGCGTTGGGCGCAAGTATTTTGTAGTGCTGAAACTTCAAACTTAGTTACAAGTTGTACAACTGCTGGAAAAACAACGATACGTTCAACTAACGAAATTGCATTTGCTGCTTTAGGTGGGACTTCTGTAAAAACAGAGGGTTTAAATAAAGGAGAAATTAAAACGGCTCGTGCTGATGTAACTTATGCACAAACAGATACAACGAATGCTGCAACGATTCAAGGAAATAAATATGAAGTAATTAAACAAAATTATATCAGAGTAAGTGATCACGTTGCTGGAAATTATTCCTATAAAAGAGCAGCAGATACAACTTCGGCATTAGTATATAACCAGTACCTTGAGGCAAACGATGGAAATGCAGGAAATAACTCAGGTACAAGTAGTACGACATTTAAAGATGCACAAGTTTATTACATCGTAGTATGGTTAAGTGAAAATGGTCATAACCAAACCCAAGGCGCAACTGATGCAAGTGAAACATTGGAAAATTTCTTCCAAGGTAATGTAACATTCATTTCTGCACAAGGCAGTGAGGTAACGGCAACATTTAGTGGACACACAAGAGTTACACCAAATACGTAAAACAGTAAAATCAGTTACAAAAAATGGTTCTTCGAAATTCGGTGGGCCTAAAAAATCACATCTAAATTTTAGATGTGATTTTTATCATATTTTATTTCTTAAAACTTTAAAAAACTAAATCATTCTTTAAAAATTTCAAATTAATATTAAGTAAATTTATAACGAATACATTTTGCTGGGTCCATCGAATTTCGAAGAGCCAAAAAAATTAACTGATTTTTTTATGCACAAATAAATTTGGAATAAGTGTAAAATAGAGTTGTTAACATTCCAAATTTTTAAAATAAGAAAAAGAGTAACTAATTGACAAAATATTAAAATAGTATATAATGAAAATAAGAGGTGGTTTGCTATGATAGAATATGCCAATGAAGCAGTTATAAAATTATTAAAGCAGTATGATATGTTTTCCAAAAGTTTAAACTATACATCAGATCTAAAACAGAAAAATGATATTTGTGATGAAATGACTAAAATTATTCAAAATGTTTTAGAAATAACAAACTCCATTTATGAGGAAAAATTTAAATCAGTTGAAAATCGCTCAGTTTATTTAATGAGTGAAGAAAGAACAAGACTTTTAGAATTAATTAACTTAGTAAATGAAAGAAGAGCATATGTTAATAATCAAGTTGTAAGTAACAAAGAACTAACTGGTATTGGTATTGAAGTAGAAACCATTCTAGGGGAAAATAATTTAGAAGAATATAAGCAACAAGTAAAAATTATCGAAAGATATAAAAATAATATCAAATTAGAAGGAATTTTAAAAGAAGAAATAAAGAATTTAGATAATAGTATAAAAAAAGCAAATGCTAAAATAAAAAATAATGAAAATTTAAATAATCAACTTGAGGAAAAGATGATGTATATTTTAGATAATGCTTTCAAAAAACTTTCTTTGTATGAACTAGAGGAGCGAAAAAAAGAAATTGATTTGGCTTATACTGAATTAGGATATTCTCTAGAAAAAGCCAAAGAGAATGCTAAATTAGCTAGAAGAGATTGTACAGAGGAGATTATCCTTGAATGTGACAATATGCTTGCTTCGATTACTTTGGAATATGAAAGATACAAAGAAAAAAAATTAATTTTAAATCTAATTAGTATATATAAGCGACCTGTGAATAATTATCAAGAAATCCTAAATAAAAGAGAAGAAATGAACAATATTTTAATTAATATTACAAGTAGCGATTTATATAAAATAGTGGGAGTAGAGCTGAATAAGGAATATGCAACAATAAAGTTAGAACAGCAAGACGTTACCACTTTAAAAAGTTTAATTGAAGAAAAAGACATTAAAAGTAGTAACTTAGAGGATATTATTGAAGAAAATAATAGTAAAGAATTAAAAGGATTATTGTCTAATTTACTAGAAAATGAAAAAAAATATCAAGAGAAACTTCTTCAGGAAAAGAAACGCCAAGAGCAGGAGAGATTGGAACAGGAGCGATTAGAAGAGGAAAAGAGACAAAGAGAAATTGCCAAACGGCAACAAGCTCTTGAAGAGGAACGAAAGAAAGAAATTGAAAGACGTACTAAAGAACTATTAGTAGAAAAGAAAAATCCTATTTTAAATACTGGTAGGGAAAGTTTACAAGATAATCATATCAAAGAGTCTTTTCTTCACCAAACTGAAGGTCAGAATAAAATGTCAATGGAAAAATTAGCAAATAAACCAAGAAAAACAAATCCAAATATTTTTTCAGCTGGTCATGAAAAGGTGAATGAGAGCACAGAGACATTTATGAGAAATAAAGAAGGAAGAAAGGTGAATTCTACAGCGAAAGTTAGCTCATCACAAATCCCTACTTCTCGAAGTAATATCTTTGATGCAACAAGAAAAGTGGAAAATACTGAACGAGACGGAATTCCGGTAATAAAAAAACAAAACTTAGATAATAAAGTAATTTCTGTGAAAAAGGTAGATGAATCTATAAAAGAAAAAAAAGTATTTCCTGAAATTAATGTAGAAAAAAAGGAAAATATTTTTCCTGAATTTCCTGAAATGAACAAAAATAATTCTTTCTTTGATGATGAAGAATTTAAAGATTTAAGTAATTATACAGAAACAGAAAAGAAAAAAAGTTGGTTTTAGTAAACAAGGATAAGAAGAGGTGAATTTATGCAAGATTGTGTGAGTAGTAACAAAATAAAAGAAAATAAATATAAAATTTTAAGAATGAGTCTACTATTAGGAAGAGGAGAAGATCAAGAAGAAACATTAACAAATTTTGAAGAGGCTGCCAGAGATATAGACACAATGAATGATGAAATTTATTTGAAAGACTTAGAAGGAAAGTTCTATGATACTTTAACTTTAGAAGAAGAAGAAAAAAAATTATCAGTTTTAGTTGATTACATTGGAGGAAGAGTAGAACAAAGAATTTCTCTTTTAAATGATTTCTCCAACGTTACAGGATATGATTTGAATAATCTTCCGCCCATCAAATACTATGATAAATTAGATGATTTTAAAGAAAGATTAAAATATATAAGAGAATATTTGAATAATATTGCGGAGATTAAAATTCTTGAAAAGAAAATCTCTGATGCAGAAAAAAACTTAAAAGAAGCATACTTAAATAGGGCCACTGCAGAGGACTATAATGCTCGAAATGAGGAAATCATTCTTAATAAATTTGAAAATTTATTAAAATCGACAATTTTAAAAGATGTAAATTTATCAAACATCAATGATAAACTAGAAACAATCTCTAGAATGTCCCTAGAAAGCAAAAAGTCATTGGATATTTTTAATAAATCGTTTGCAACTCTAAGTGGTTCGGGGATAAGCTTAGAGGAAGAGCAAGAGTATAAATCTTATGTCGAAAATGCTAAAGAAGTATACTATTCAAACAAAGAACAAGAATACTTAGTAAAAATTTATAAATATTTATTAAAAAGTGAAGTAGATTATAATGCTATTATAGAAAAAAGAGAAGCGATTAATAATTTGATTTACGAAAGAATGACATTAAGAAAAGAATTAAATGTGAAAGAAGCAGATATTTTAAGTAATTTGTATGATTTACTAGATCGTCAATATGAAGATATTAAACATCAAAAAGATAATATTGAAGTCATTGATGATTTAACAGAGAACATTGAAAAATATAAAGAGGATTTAAATGAGTTAGAAGTAGATAATCAAAAAGTAGAAATTTTGGCGTTATTAAGGGAATTTTGTTTGATTGATACATATAATGAAGAAATTTCTAAGATTAATAATATCAATACAATAAATACAACTACAACGAATAACGTGTCATTTCAACAAGATACATCAGAACAAAGTGTAATTGAAAATAATGATAAGACAACAGAAATTGATATTTCAAAACCAGAAGAAAAACAAAATGAACCAGCTGATGAAGAATTTATTAAAAAAGAAGATTTTTCGCCGCTTCTATCTGATGAAAAAATCTCTAATGACGTTGCCCAAATTTTAGAGACAGTAAAAGACAACCAAATTGTATCAGTTGAAGATGCTACAAATATTGATTTAGAGTATATTCACGCCAAGGCGAGTAAGGTCATGCAAAGAGTTGGAGAAATGTTAGGAATCAAAACAAAGGAAACAAAAGTTGTTAGCTTTGAAGAACCAAAACCAGCGAAAAGTCCATTACAAGAAGAAAAGATAAAAGAGGAACAAAAAGTCTCTAACAATACAGAGAATCCTTTGTTTGGTGCTAACATAGAGAGCAAAATAGAAAATCCAGAAAAAAATTCAAAAGATCAATTCACGCTCCCTGAAAATAATAATCTCAATAATAATTTTTGGTTTTCAAGTGACACTCCAGATGCTTTAAATGAATTACCAGATTTAGAAATTACAGATCAAAGTAAAAATACAAATTCTAATATTCCTAATCTAAATTTTCCAGATTTAAACTTAAATTTTGCACCAAATAATGAAAAGGAGGATGCAAAATGAAAATAGATGTGAATAAAATAATCACTTTAGGAAATAAGGAAAAATACTTAGTAATATCTCATATAGTTCATAATAACAAAAATTATTATTATATTGCTCAATTAGACGAGAACGAAAAAGATATTAAGGATAATTACAAAATAATGGAATTAGTAAATGAAGGTGAAAAGGAATTATTGAATGAAGTAATTGGTGAAACTAATTTAAAGACAGTTTTACCATTGTTTGTAAGTGATATTGTAAAGTAATTATTTAAGAAAAACTTCTTCTTTGTTTTTAAGAAACCTTGAAAATCACGTCTAACAATTTTTGGATGTGATTTTTAGTGCTTTAAATAGATAAAAAAATCTAGAACTAATATTTAAGTATTTTATAATGATTGATTATATTAGATTTCTAATTTTTGAATAACTAATTTTTATAAATAAATTTTTTAATTTTATTTGGAGAGATAGTAAGAGAATATATGGATATTTTCTTTTTTTTTTGGTATAATTTACTGAGGATGTGAAAGAAATGAAAAAAGTAGTTGTTTTAGGTGGAGGAACTGGTCAATCAACTTTATTAAAAGGACTAAAATTATTTCCTTTAGATATAACTGCAATTGTTTCAGTATGCGATGATGGGAAAAGTACCGGTAAATTAAGAAAAGAGTTTAATACCTTTGCTGTAGGAGATATTAGAAGAGTAATCGTTTCTTTATCAGAAACTGAACCTTTATTTGAAGAATTACTAAATTATCGTTTTAGTACAACAAGCACCTTAAACGGACATACAGTTGGAAATTTATTACTAACTGCCCTTGGAAATATTACAGGAAATATGCAAGAAGGAATTGAAACAGTTGGTAAAGTACTAAAAATAAAAGGAAAAGTATTACCCTTTACTCTAGATAGTCCCATTTTAGTAGGAAAGATGAAAGATGGAAGTATTATTGTAGGAGAACACAATATTACGAAAAGTCCTAAAATTATTGAGAAAGTTTATTACAAAGATGAAGTGAAAGTAAATCCTAAAGTATTAACAGCAATTAAAGAGGCAGATTTAATTTTAATTAGTATGGGTAGTTTATATACAAGTATTATCCCTGATTTATTAAGCAGTGAATTATTACAGGCAATCGATACATGTAAAGCAAAAATAATGTATGTTTGTAATATGATGACCCAACCAGGAGAAACAGATGATTTTAAAGCAAGTGATCATTTAAAAGTGTTAAACAGTTATTTAGGAAAGAAGAAAATCTCTGTTGTTATTGCAAATAATGGACCAATTCCAGAGACTATGATTAAAAAATATTGGAAAAAAGAGCAAAAGAGTCCTGTTATATTGGATAAAGAAAATATAAAGGATATTGAATTAATAGATAAAGATTATGTTGCTGTTGTTGATAATGTTATTCGTTATCAACCAGATAAATTAGCACTTGATATTTATGGTTATCTATTAGAAGGAGGAGATGATCATGTCCTTTACAGCAAGAATTAAAGAAGAAGTAACAAGGATAGAGGGAAATATTTTAGAATACTTAGCAGAATTATCTTGTATTATTCGTAATAATGCCATAATTAAAGAGGATATCATTATTACTGTAGAAAATAATTCTGTAGCAAGAAGAATATTTAAGTTAATTAAAAATATTTATGATATAACTCCAGTAATAACGGTTCGTAAGAAATATAATTTTAATAATCATTTAAGTTATATCTTAAAAATAACTCAAAAAAAAGAATTAATTCTAAAAGATTTATCAATTGTAATTGATGGTGCTTATCAAAATATTCCTAAAGATTATTTAATCAATGATGAAGAATGTATCCGTTCTTACTTAAGAGGACTCTTTATTTCAACAGGAAGTATTAATGATCCTAAAACTTCAAGATATCATCTTGAATTTATTGTTGATAACAGAGAATATGCCTTATTTTTAGTAAAACTTCTAAATCGTTTCTATTTAAATAGTAAAGTAATCAGCCGAGAGAAAAATTACATGGTATATATTAAAGAAGCCGAAAAAATTTCTGACTTTTTAAGAATTATTAGTGCTTACCAAGGGGTAATGTATTTTGAAGATATTCGCATTTATCGTGATCATAAAAATATGACCAATCGTTTAAATAATTGTGAACAAGCAAATATAGATAAAGTTTTTTTAACTGCAGCTAAACAATTAAAAGACATTGAAAAATTAAAAAAATATGACTTATTAGATGTGATTGATGAAAAATTAAAAGAGGTTGTAGAATATCGGGAAAAGTATCCAGAAAGTTCTCTTCAAGAGTTAAGTGAAATAATGAGTCAAGAGTTAAACTATAACATTACTAAATCAGGATTAAATCATCGTTTTCGGAAAATAAAAGAAATGATTGCGCGAATTGAACAAAATAAAGAAGAAAAAGATCAATAAAAGTAGATTTAATTCTTCTTTTTTTTGTATAAACTTTTCCATAGATATCATATCTTTAATAAAGGGAGGAATATTGATGGAAAAAGTTTATTTAGGAATAGATATTGGTTCAATATCGACAAAAGGAGTAATTATCAATCAACAAAACAAAATTTTAGCAAGTGAATATTTATATACTGAAGGAAATCCTATTCAAGCAGTAAAAAGATTAATCAGTAGTTTAAAAAAACAAATTAATTTACAAAAATACCAAGTTGTCTCAGTTGGTACAACAGGATCAGCAAGAAAGTTAATTGGAACAATGTTAGGAGCAAGTATTATAAAAAATGAAATCACAGCTCATGCTATTGGAACATTATCTATTTATAAAGATGTTAGAACGATTTTTGAAATAGGCGGACAAGATTCAAAAATTATTATCTTAAAAAATGGAATTGTTACTGACTATGCAATGAATACCTTATGTGCTGCTGGAACAGGATCTTTTTTGAGTTCTCAGTCCACACGTTTAGGGGTAGATGTTAAAGATTTTGGAGAAATTGCCTTAACGAGTAAAAATCCCACTTTAATAGCTGCAAGATGTACTGTTTTTGCCGAATCAGACTTAGTCCATAAAGCACAAATAGGTTGCAAAAAAGAAGATTTAATTGCTGGTCTTTGTAAAAGTGTTGCCACAAACTACTTAAATAACGTTGGAAAAGGGAAAAAAATTATAGGTCCCATTGTCTTTCAAGGTGGGGTGAGCAAAAATAAAGGAGTAGTAAAAGCTTTTGAAGAATTAACTGGTGAAAAAATTTTAGTAGATCCAAATTCTCATTTAATGGGGGCTTTAGGAGTAGCAATTTTGGCCAAACAAACAGGCAAAGAAACACCATTCTCTTTTGATATTGAAGAAATTTCTTTTGAAACAAAAGGAATAAATTGCCATGGATGTGCCAATTGTTGTGAAATTATTTATGTTAGCCGAAATAATAAAATTCTCGACTCATGGGGGAACAGATGCGAAAGGGGACAACTCAAAGTAAAATCATAATTAAATTTCATCCAAGCTATTATTTGATGGCTCTAGGATTTATTTTAACAGGCTATTATTTAAATTTAATTATTTTTACCGTGCTAATTCTTGTCCATGAATGTGGACATATTATAGCGGCAAAATTATGTAAAATAAAAGTAAAACAGACAATAATTTATCCATATGGAGGAAAAACAATATTAGAAGATTATATCAACAGAGATATCCATCAAGAACTATTTGTTGCTTCTTTTGGGGTAATTACTCAGTTTTTCTTTTATTTATTAATTTGTTTTTTACATCAAAAATACTTCATTAGAAGTTATACAATGAATTTATTTACGCAATATAATAGCCAGATTATCTTCTTTAATTTAATGTTTATTTATCCTCTTGATGGAGGAAAGATATTAAATATGATATTTTGTATGTTTTTTCCCTATCAACTAGCCAATTCTTTAACGGTATTTATATCCTTAATAAATCTTTTTCTTCTAATAATTATTCATATTTATGAATACAATTACTCTAACTTAATGATCGTATTAATTTTATTCTACTATCTTTTAACTTTTTATCGAAAAAGAAAATATTTATATCAAAAGTTCTTATTAGAAAGATACTTATATTCCATAAATTTTATTAAAAAGAAAAAAATTAGCAATATTAAAAAAATGTATCGCAATCGAACACATCTGATTAAAAAGAATAAAACTTATCATCAAGAATCAGAAATATTAGAAGAATATTTTAAGAAAAATTAAATTAAACAATCTATACAACCAATAAAAATTTTGATATACTATACATAGTAGGAGAGGATAAAATGGGAAATCAAATTCAAATATTAGGACTTATTGTCATGTTTTTATTAATTGTCTTTTATTGGTTTAGAACAGGAAAATATAATGATAAAGATAATATTTATAAATATTTATTAGTAATAACTTATATTTTTACATTATCAGATATTGCTTGTTTAGTTGCCAAATGCACGAATAATTATATGATTTTTTATCAAAAAATATATTTATTTTTATCACTTGAAGTCTATCTTGCACTGCCACTTTATATTTTAAATACCTTTTTTAAAGAAAAATATTATAACCAATCTAGTTGTATCAGACAAAAAACAAAAACTTTAAATTATTTATATGGAAGTGTTTCTTTGATGAATTTATTACTGATTTTTTTCGGAGTATTTTCTCTAAAAAAATTATTAAATAGCATCATTTTTATCATTTTATCAATCTATCTTTTCCTTTCTTTTTTCCTTCTTTTTCGATTAAATAAAGAATTAAAATCAAGAACATTATTTCATTTTTGGATAATTACTTTCATTAATGGCATCATGTTAGTATTTCAGTATTATTTAAGTAATATGGGCTTTTTAACAATTGGTAGTATCGTTATTGTACTATATCTATACCTAACTTTGGAGAATATGGGAATAGAAGAATTAGAAAATCTTCGTATTGAAAATGCCTATAATAAGGAACAAAATATTGATAAGGTAGCTTTTCTAAAAAATATTTCTCATGAAATTAGAACACCAATTAATACAATAGATGGTTTTAGTCAAATCATATTAAATAATGATAATCTTGAAGAAGTTAAAAAAGATACAGAAGATATTCGAATTGCATCTAGAGATTTAATTGATGTTATCAATGGCATGATCGATCTATCCATTATTGAATCAGGAGATCTAGAAATTCTTCCTGAAAGTTATAATGTTTATGATATGTTTGATAGTATTATTGAAATAGTAAAATCAAAATTAAGAGAAAAAAAAGTTAAATTTATTGTAGAAATAGAAAAAGATATTCCAGAAGTCTTATTAGGAGATTCTGAAAGAATTAGTCAAGTCATTTTAAATCTCTTAAAAACTTCTGTAAAATCTACTGATAAGGGAAGTATTACCCTAAAGGTAAGTCGTGTAAAATCAGAAAATCTTTGCCGCTTAAAAATTGAAATACTAGATACTGGAAAAGGATTCAAGCAAGAAGAAATTGAACACGTTTTTGATAAAAAAGAAGCAGAAAATCAAGGAAATTTAAATCTAGCAGTAACAAATTATTTAGTACAAAAAATGAACGGAACTTTAGAAATTGAAAGTACTTATTTAGAAAAAACGCATTTTATTGTAACCATTGATCAAAAAATTATCAGTGAAAAGCAACCAAGTTCAGCAAAAAAAGAAAAGGTAGTAAAGCCATTTAAAGCATCCACAAAAAAAGTCTTAATTGTTGATGATAATAAACTAAACTTAAAAGTAGCATCTCGTTTATTAAAGCCATATGACGTTAAAATAACAGAAGCAAGTAGTGGACAAGAATGCTTAGATATTTTAGAACAAAATCATGATTTTGACTTAATTTTAATGGATGATTTAATGCCTGGATTAAGTGGAACAGAGACAATGAAATTAATTAAAAAAATTGCTAGAATTGATGGCTATTACATTCCAATCGTAGCCGTTACAGCCAATGCTACCTCAGGCCAAAAGGAAAAATATTTAGAAAATGGCTTTGATGACTATTTATCTAAACCAATTGATTACGCAGAATTAAATCGTTTACTAAAAAAGTATTTAAAGGGAAATTTGTCGAAATAATTGACTAATTTTCTTTTTTCTTTTATAATGAAAATAGGTGATAGAATGAAAAAATATCAATATATGCTAATCTTTTTAATTGCATTTTTTAGTCTTTCTAGTGGTGTTAAAGCAACAACATTAAGGGATTTATATAACGAATTATCGGCATTAGAAAAAAGTTATGCCGCAGCACAAAAAAAAGCCAATATGACTCAAGCTGAGATCAATAATGTTAAAGCAAGTATTTCCAGTACAGAAGCTGAAATCAAACAAGCTCAAAACGATATTATTCAAGCTGAAAAAGATATTATTCAAAGTGAAAAGGATATTGAAAAGAAAAAAGAAGAAACCAATCAAATGCTTCTTTACCTACAACTAACAAGCAGTAAAGGAAATAGTGCATTAGAGTATGTATTTGAAGCAAACGATTATACAGAATTCATCTATCGTTATTCTGTTGTTACTCAAATGAGTGACTATAACCAAGAATTAGTCAATGAACTAAATAATTCTATCAAAACATTAAATTCTAAAAAAGAAACTTTAACCGCAAAACAAAATGATTTAGCAAAGAAAAAAACAGAGTTACAATCAAAATATCTTATTGTTCAAGCACAATATAAAGATGATCAGGATGATGGAATGAAAGTTGCCGATCAAGTTGCTCAAAAAAAGAAACAAATTGCCTCTTTAAAATCAATTTGTAAAATGGATCAAGATATCAATAGTTGTAATGGAATTGCTGCTGTTGATGGCTGGGTTTACCCATTAGCAAGATTTTATCAGACTTCTAGTTATGCTGAAGCAAGGGGATCAGTAAGACACTACGCAGTTGACTTGGGCGTAAGTGAAGGAACAACAGTTCGAGCCGTTGCTAACGGAAAAGTTTTGGCTAGATATAGTAGTAGTTGTGGAGGATTAGTTATTCAAATTCAACATAACTATAATGGAAGTAGTTACGTCTCACTTTATATGCATCTAATTGATGGATATGTTAGTGTTAATCAAAATGTTACAGCGGGACAAGCCATTGGAACAAGCGGTGGAGGGAAAGAAGAAATCGCCAAGTGGGGAGATAGATGTACAGAAGGTGCCCATTTACACTTTGCTATGGCAACCGGTTCTAGCATAATAGGAAAATCTTCTCAAGCTGGTAGTACTTTTGATCCTGTAAGGTTTTTCCCAGCAATGAATAAAATTGGTGCTTCCTACCATGGAGGATAATTCTTCATCAGTATTTTTCTTCAACAAAAAAAGTTAGTAAAGTAGATTGTAAACTTTGCTAATTTTTCTTTACATATAAGAAATTTATTTTATAATGAATATGAAAGTAGGGATAAAATGAAAGATATAAATTTATTAAAAGAAGCCAATATTGATGTAGATAAAGGCATAGAATTATTAGGAGATATTGAAATCTATGATGAAACATTGCAAGATTTTTTAGATGAATCTGTAGAACGAATGAAACGAATAGAGACTGCTTACAATAATGAAGATATGCCTTCTTATGCTATTGATGTCCATGCGATGAAAGGAGATTCTAATTACTTAGGGTTTACCAAATTAGCAGAACTTTCCCTAGAACATCAATTAAAAAGTCAAGAAAATGATTTTAATTATGTAAAGAAACATTATGATGAATTAATTCAAGAAGCAAATCGTATTATTCAAGTGGTTAAAAAATACTTAAATAGCTAATTTGTCAAGAAAATGTAAAAAGAAGAATAACTATTTTAAAGAGTAGTTATTTTTTTTCTATTTTGTGTTAAAATATTAAAGTAGAAAGTAGGAGGGAAAAAGATGAAAGAACAATGGAAAAGTTTTAAGGGTGGTAATTGGTGTAATCGAATTGACGTAAGAGACTTTATTCAAACAAACTATAAATCTTATGAAGGAAATGAATCATTTTTATGTGGAACAACTTCTAAGACAAAAAAAGTATGGGATAAATGTTCTGATTTATTAAAAGAAGAGTTAAAGAAACACGTTCTAGATATTGATGTTGATAATATGTCCGGAATAGATTCCTTTGCTCCCGGTTATATTGATAAAGAAAATGAAGTAATTGTTGGTTTACAAACAGATGCTCCATTAAAGAGAATGGTAAACCCATATGGAGGAATTCGTATGGTATACCAAGAATTAGATGCATATGGCTATCACTTAAATCCAGAAGTAGATAAATATTTTAATGCTTTTAGAAAAACACATAACCAAGGTGTATTTGATGCTTATACAAATGATATCAGAAAGGCTCGTCATGTTGGTTTATTAACAGGTCTTCCTGATGCCTATGGACGTGGTAGAATCATTGGAGATTATAGAAGAGTTGCTTTATATGGTATTGATTATTTAATGGAACAAAAAAAACACGAATGGGATAAAAAATGTGGAAGAATGAATGAAGATATCATTCGTATCCGTGAAGAAATTTCCGAGCAATACCGTGCTTTAGAAAAAATGAAGAAAATGGCTCTTCGCTATGGTTATGATATTAGTCTTCCAGCTAGTAATGCTAAGGAGGCTGTTCAATGGACTTACTTTGGTTACCTAGCAGCAATTAAAGAAAATAATGGAGCAGCAATGAGCTTAGGAAGAGTAGATGCTTTCTTAGATATCTATATGGAACGAGATATAAAAAATGGCCTTTTGACAGAAGAAGAAGCACAAGAATTAATTGATCAATTCATTATTAAACTTCGACTTGCTAGACATTTAAGAACACCAGAATATGATGAATTATTCTCTGGAGATCCAACTTGGGTAACTTGCTCTCTAGGAGGAATTTCTGAAAGTGGTAAAAATATGGTAACCAAAACAAGTTATCGTATCTTAAACACATTAACCAATCTAGATACAGCACCTGAACCAAATATGACAGTTCTATGGAGTACAAAATTACCTACTTCATGGAAAAAATATTGTGCTAAGATGAGTATTAAAACTGATGCAATCCAATATGAAAGTGACGATTTAATGCGCCCTATTTATGGGGATGATTATGCTATTGCTTGTTGCGTATCGGCAATGCGTATAGGAAAAGATATGCAATTCTTTGGCGCAAGATGTAACTTAGCAAAATCACTACTTTACTCAATTAATGGTGGAGTAGATGAAATGAAAGGGGATCTAGTTCTTGATAATGTTGAAAAAATGACTGATGAAGTTCTTGATTATGAAAAAGTAAAGAAAAGTTATTTCAAAGTCCTAGAAAGAGTTGCTGAAATTTATAGTGATGCAATGAATATTATTCACTATATGCATGATAAATATGCCTATGAAGCAGGACAAATGGCTTTACATGATACAAAGCTTCACCGTTATATGGCTTATGGCGTTGCAGGATTATCTGTTGCCACAGATTCTCTATCTGCAATTAAATATGCTAAGGTAAAACCAATTCGTGATGAAAATGGAATTGCTAGAGACTTTGAAATTGAAGGAGATTTCCCTAAATATGGAAATGATGATGACAGAGTAGACAATATCGCTAAAGAAATTCTTGAAAAAATATTCTCTGAATTGAAAAAACACAAATGTTATCGTAATGCTGAACCAACAATGTCAGTCTTAACCATTACTTCTAATGTTGTTTATGGTTCTAAAACAGGTTCAACACCAGATGGCAGAAAAGCTGGAGAACCATTTGCACCAGGAGCAAATCCTATGCATGGAAGAGATGAAAGTGGTGCTATTGCAAGTTTAAACAGTGTTGCTAAATTAGAATATGGTTGCTGTTGTAAAGATGGAATTTCAAATACTTTCTCAATTGTACCAAGTGCTTTAGGAAGTGATTTAGAAAACCAAGTAGAAAATTTAGTAAACTTATTAGATGGCTATGATAAACAAGGAGCACATCATATTAATGTTAATGTTCTAAATCGTGAAATGTTAATTGATGCGATGGAAAATCCTGATAAATATCCACTTCTAACCATTCGTGTTTCTGGTTATGCAGTAAGATTTAATCGACTAACAAGAAAGCAACAAGAGGAAGTCATTTCAAGAACTTTCCACGAGAAAATGTAATGATAAAAGGCGCTGTTGATTCAATTGAAACCTTTGGTTTAGTAGATGGACCAGGAATTCGCACTGTAGTTTTCTTAAGTGGTTGTCGCCTTCGCTGTAAGTATTGTCATAATCCTGAAATGTGGATTCGAGGAAAAGAAAATTATACCCCAGAAGAAATTGCTCAAAGGGTACTTCGAAACAAAAATTATTTTGCCAATAATGGAGGCGTTACCTTTTCAGGAGGTGAGCCACTACTTCAAAGTAATTTTATCATTGAAGTGGCTAAAATTTTAAAAAAAGAAAATATCCATATTGCTCTAGACACCGCTGGGGTAGGAAATGGAAATTATGAAGAAATTCTAAAATATATTGATTTAGTTATTCTAGATATTAAATCAACAACTAGAGAAGGCTATCTTGACTTAACCTCTCAACCAATAGATGAATCCTTAAGATTTATGGAAGCTCTAAATCAAAGTGGTAAAGATGTTTGGTTAAGGCAAGTTATCGTACCAGGACTAATGGATAATGAAGACTACCTAAAACAACTCGTTGAAGTATGTTTAAAAGTCAAAAATGTCAAAAAAATAGAATTTCTTCCTTACCATAAATTAGGAAGCGAAAAGTATGAAAAATTAGGCATTCCTTACCCATATAAAAACCTAGAGGAAATGGATAAAGAAAAATGTAAAGAACTTTACCAAAAGTTTATTAAAATGTACGAAGAAAAGAAGAAAAAATAATACTTCCTTATCTTCTTTTCTTTTATATTATAGAAAAATATAGATTAGTATTTTTTGAATAAAATAAAAGAAATGATCCACACTATTTATAGGAGTGTGAATAGAATGAATGAAAATAATGAACTATTAATGTATATTTATGAAAATGCTAATATGGGTGTTAAAAGTTGCACAAATCTAATTCGAATCTTACAAGGCAAAGATAATAAAATCAAAAAAATAATAGAAGAAGAATTAAAAGGATATGAGGAATTTGCCAAAAGAGCAGAGAAACTAATCAAAAAAAATAAACTAGAACCAAAAGAAAAAGGAATAATGGCTGAAGTAATGTCAAAATTAGGAATGAACATGGAAATGATGAAAGATAACAGCGATGCTAGAGTAGCAGATATGTTAACCAAAGGCTTTACCATGGGAAATGTTGATATTACCAAAAAAATTGATCGCTTTGAAGGTGATGCCGATAAAGATATTTTAAAATTAGCCAAAGATTTATTAAATTTTGGAAAAGAAAATATCGAGCTTTTAAAACCATATTTATAAGGAGGGGTAATTTTGAAAGCATTAGTAACAGGTGCAAGTTCAGGAATTGGTTTATATATCACAAAGTCTTTATTAGATTTAGGATATGAAATATTTGCCGTAGCAAGAGACAAAGAAAAGTTAGAAAAAATTTATAAAACGAAAAAGAAAGTGCACACTATTGCCCTAGATTTAAGTAATCCTGAATCATGCTATAAATTATATGATAAATTAAAAGATGTTGATATTGACATTTTAATTAATAATGCTGGCTTTGGAGATGCTGGAAAATTTGTAGAAACTTCTTTAAAAAAAGAATTAGACATGATCAATTTAAATATTATTTCTTACCATATATTAACCAAATTATTTTTAAAAGACTTTGTAAAACGAAATAGAGGAAGAATTTTAAACGTTGCTTCCATGGCAGGATTTATGCCAGGACCATATATGGCTACTTACTATGCAACAAAATCATATATTGTAAATCTTACTTTAGCAATCCAAGAAGAACTCAAAAAAGAAAATTCAAAAGTTCATCTATCAATATTTTGTCCAGGACCAGTCAATACAAACTTTAATCAAGTTGCTAATGTAAAATTTAATGTTCCATCCCTTTCAGCAGAAGAAGCTGCAAAAGTAGCAGTAGAAGGAATGTTTCAAAATAAAAAAGTAATTATTCCTCTAAATATGAAATTAAACTATGCACTAGTAAAAGTGAGTCCAATGAATTTAGTTTTATCAATAAATTCAAATATGCAAGAAAGAGTAGAGAAGTAAAATACTTCATCTGCTTTTTTCTATGTCAATAAATACTTTTTACTTAAAAATATTTTCCCTACTTGCGAAAAAACAAATTTTACTTTATAATAGACCTCGTCTTTTTGCAAAAACTATTTTAATATAATTTTTAGAAAAATATGATTTAAAAGGGAAAAATAGGGGGACATAAAATGAAAAATGATTTAGAGAGATTAATGTCTAATGCAACAAAAAGGTGTGAAGGAATGATTTTAGAAGAATGTCGTGGCTTCTTTGGAAGAATTTATCCATTTACCACTGAAAATATTAACGGCTACATCGATTTATTTCCTTTAAGAAATAAGTCTTTATTGACAGTTGGATCTTCAGGAGATCAAGTATTAAATGCCATTTTAAAAGGCTGTCAAGATATTAATGTACTAGATATTAATCCTTATACAAAATATTATTATTATTTAAAAGTAGCTGGAATAATTAGTCTAGATTATGATGATTTTTTAGAATTTTTTCGATTCAAAGATTATCCTAAAGTATTTAAGGATAATTGTAAAGTTTTCAATCCAAATTTATATCGTAATATAGCACCAATCTTAAAAAAAATAGATACAGAATCTTATCTTTTTTGGGATCATTTATTTACATCTTTTTCAGCAAGAGATATTAGAAGATACTTATTTCAAATGGATGAAGATCGTAATGAAACAATTATGGGATGCAACCTATATTTAAAAAGTAAAACCAACTATGATATTTTGAAATCAATTGTTGCAAAAGTAAAACCAAATTTTATAAATAACAGTATCTTTCAATACCACTTTTCTAAGAACTATGATAATATTTGGTTATCTAATATTGGGGCATACTTAGATATAGGAGAAATTCAAAAGATTACTACAATAGCAAAGAAAGGACTTTCTTCATCTGGAAATTTAATGGTTAGTTATTTATATGATACAACAAAAGGTACCATTTATGATAAAAGATGGTCTCCTATATACAACATCAATCAAATGAATTTTATCTTTTCAAACTATAGTTTAGAATTATTATCCTTTTTAGGTGTGAAGGGAATCAAATTTGAAGACAATCATATCAAGGATTCTGTTTTGTTATGTCGCAAAAAAATAAAATAACATTACAATTAAAATCATGCTTCTTTTTATAATGATAAAAACCAAAGAGTTAATGAAGTATAATTAATATCTTACCAATATCAAAGTTTAATCAACTAAAATTTATTACTAATGAAGTGATTAAAAAATTTGTAAAAGATGTTATAATCCAAAAAAAGATGAAAAAAAATATATTTCTCAATTTAATAACAAAACATAAGTGTAGTTTAATATGAAATGAAAGTGTTTACTTTAAAATTTTATTAAAGTAACATTTTTTTGTCAACATCATATTTTAAGTTATAGAAAGTATAATTATAGTAGAAAATATTTTATAGCTGAAAAAATTACTAATTTTAATAGTTCTTTCAACTAGTAGGATAAAATCACAAATTAACAAATTTTGAAGATGATATGGAAAAAATAGCATCTTTTTGGTATGTTTATATAGGGGATAAGGTATGCCAAAAGTATCAAAAGAATTAATTGAATTCAAGAAAATATTAGAAGAAGATGAAATAGAAACATATAAGAATGATGTAATAGAAGAATTAAATTTAGATTTTTTAATTGATTATGTTTATGAAAACGAATTTATTCTTGAAGATAGCAGGAATTATGGATATACGCTTCATTCTTTAGAATCAATTTTATTAATTGTTATATTTGCTATGCTAACAAATTGTAATACATATAAAGAAATAGAATTGTTTATAGCAGTTCATTTTGATTGGCTAATGGAAAAATTCAATCTAGAATATGGTATGCCATCAATATCAACAATAAGGAGAGGTGTATCCATAATAAAGCCTAAAGAATTAGAAATTTTATGTAATGAAATATTTTTTAAATATATAAAGAAAGAAGAAGATATATTCAATGATAATGATTTAAGAATCGCAGATATATATTCGTTAGACGGAAAAGCAGCGAACGGTTCAGAAGTAAACACTTCAAACGGAAAAATAAAGAAAATAAATGCAATGAGTGCTTATTCTATAAAATATAAAAAGACTTTAGCAACAGAATTTATTGACTCTAAAACTAACGAAATACCAACATGTCCAAAATTATTATCAAGACTTAACATTAAAGACTTTGTAATAACGTTTGATGCATTAAATACACAAGAAAAAACTATAAAATACATAATTGAAAATAATGGTCATTATGTAGCACCAGTAAAAGATAATCATAAGGATTTTGCAGAAGAACTAAAACTATATTTTAATGATAAAGAATTTTTGAATAAATCAGAAAAATACACTACAACAGAAAAAAATCATAATCAGGTAGAAACAAGAGAATATTTTTTTACTAATGATATAAATTGGATAAACAATAAGGGAAAATGGACTAATCTTAAATCAATAGGTTGCGTAAAAAAACATAGCAATAAAAAATTAGTGGAAGAAAGATATTTTATATCTGACATAGATTGTGTATACGTAAAACAATTGGCTAAAGTTATTAGGAGCGAGTGGCATATAGAAAATAATTTACATTGGTATCTAGATGCCGTATTTAAAGAAGATTTTAATAAATTTTATATTAATGAAAGCCAAAAAAATTTAAATATTATAAGGAAATTTTGTTTAGGGATAATTAAAAGAACAAAAGTAATATATAATCAAAGTGTAAATAGTACAAGACAAATATTAAGTATGAGTTTTGAAAAAGAATTAGAGAGAATTTTTAATTCTCTCTACTAAGTTTGTTAATTTGTGATTTTCGTTGAATTCTAAATAAAGTGCACAATTAAGTGCATTACGACCCAAAATGTGTATTTTCATAAGAAAATGCACA
>CAKPLX010000008.1 GCA_934167785.1 uncultured Bacilli bacterium | reverse complement strand
ACAATTACTAATGATGGAAAAGAAACTAAAAAAATACAAAGTAAAAGTACTAAAGTTGGTAGAAATGATCTTTGTCCTTGTGGCTCAGGACGCAAATATAAACAATGTTGTGGAAAATAAGCTTGTAAAGCCTTATAAATAAAGGACTTACGAGCTTTTTGTTACTTACAATTTTTAGGTAATTTTACCTCAAAAAATACGTTTAGATACGTTTTAGATACGTTTTTTTGTAAATTCGAAACTTATTTAATCGCAATATAGTAATGTTGCGATGTAATTAAAAATGAAAAAAATATGATATAATGAATATGTAAGGATGTGATAGTATGCCTTCAGCTAGAATACATGAAGCAATAGTTAAAGAATTAAATGCTGATAAAAAATATGATGACTTATTATTAAGAATTGGTACTGTTTCACCTGATTGTTGGAGAAATGTAGAACCTGAAAGTGGTGTAAAGGATAAATATTTAACTCATTTTTGGGATTTTAGAGTAAAAGAAGGTCAAGCAAATGATTACCAAGAGTTTTATTTAAAATATTATAATAAATTAGATAACCCATTTTATTTTGGATATTTAGTTCACCTAATTGTAGATCAATATTGGAAAACAAACATTGACCCAAAATATGAAATAATTGAAAATGGAGTTAAGGAATTTAAACTTAAAAATGGTAGTTTTCACGATAATGAAAACTGGTGGGGATATTTTGATTCTTTAAAAATGCAAAAACAAATTGCAAAACTTTATAAGTTAGATGCATTTCCTATTAATCGAGAAGATTTGAGTAATTTTGAATGTAATATTGATGAATTAAACTTAAATGGTTTATTTGGATCAAATGGGACACTGAATTACATTAATACAGATATTATGCCTGGGGAATTAATTGAAGAATCAGAAATATATGACATCAATCAAATAGTATCACAAATTAGAGAAACAGTGGAATTTGTAAAAGAGGAATTGAAAAGACTTGAGACTATTAAAGTAGAAAATGATACTAAAATTAAGATTGCAGTTGATATAGATGATACTTTACTTTGCACCAAGGAATTAGAAGAATTTTATTGGCAAGAATTTTTGAAAAATAATCCTGATGTTAATCCAAATAAACAATATGTATGGGGTGATCCTGAACTAGCATTATTTTGGAAATTGTATAGAGAAAAAATGGCATTTGGAAAAGTAAAGCCTGGTGTTCAAAAATCACTACAACTGTTATTAGAAAATAATTTTCAAGTTGATTTATTATCTGCTAGACCATTAGATAAATATGCATCATTAAAGAAAAAACTTGTGGAATATTTCGAATTGAATGGTATTCAATATAATTACATGAATTTAGGTTTTCATTCAAAAAAAGAATTTTTAGAAGAACATGAATATGACATATTAATTGATAACGACTTGCGTTATATTAAAGAAGCTGAATTAGTTGGAGTAATTCCATTTCTATTTGGAAAAGATGGAAGTTATGCTGGGTATCAGACAGATAATTGGGATGAAATACCTTCATTGATTAATGAAATTATAAATAAACAAAATTTAAAGCAAAAATAATCGTAAGATTAAGATATTGAGATACTTTAAATCGATGATTTTAGATACGTTTTTAGATACGCTTAAACTGCTATGTTAGAAAATTAGACATAACTTTATTACAATTTATGAGTAAACTATTCAACTTTTTGAGTAAGAAAGCCCACTTTAAAAGGAAAAAATTACACGGTAGTTTTAAATGGACGCCATGTGGTAGTGGTAAAAAATATAAGCAATGTTGTGGCAAGTAGTAGGAAATATAAGGGCTTGTGAGATTTAGAAAAATTAAAAAATTGATAAAAATGGCCAATTTTTGTCCAAAAATGCAATTTTGTGTGCAAAATGTGTGCATAAATAAAAAAACTATGCACACATTTTATATAAAACCTTTATTTATAATGATTTAAGCTATGTAAAAAAATAAATTTATAATAAAATTTTATGTGATGAAGTAGTATTATGTCACTTTAGAGGGATAATACTGTTTTTTAGTAGTAAGGAGTGAAAAAAATGTTTAATTCAAAGAAAATATGTATAAAAAGATTAGACAAAGTAATGTTATGAAAAATCCAACTACACTTATCATAGGAGATAATGAAAGAGATAATAATTTAATTAGTTATCGTAAATATGGAAGTGAAGAAACTTACTCAATGTCTATTGATGAATTCATAGAATTTATGAAACAAGAAATAAAAAAAGATAAGAGGTGTGATAATGGAATATATTATTAGAAAAAAAGCGTTAAAAGATTGTGAAGATTGGATTAATGTAAATATTTCTAGTTGGAATGATAACTTGAAAGGGATAGTATCTGATAAATTGTTAGAAAATATTTCTTCTAATAAAGCTGAAAGAATAAAGAATGAAATAAAAAACTTTAAACAAGATGATTATCATTATGTATTAGAAGAAAATAAAAAAATAGTTGGCATTTTAAAAATAAAAGAATCAGAGAGAGATGATTTTATAGGATATGGAGAAGTTCAAGTATTATATCTTTTATCTTCTGCTAAAGGAAAAGGTTATGGCAAGGCATTAATTAATGTCGCATTTTCTAAATTAAAGGAAAAAGGATTTAATAAAGTTGTCATAGGATGTCTTGAGGGTAATCCTTCAAATGAATTCTATAAACATTTAGCTGGGAAATTTATAAAACAAGAAAATTGGAATATATTCGATGAATGTTATAAAGAAAATATATATTTGTATGAAATTTAATGATATAATGAATTTAGAGAACGAATGTTGATGATATAATGTGTGCAATTTGTGTGCAAACACCCGTGAACGCATAGTACTTATAATACTATATATACTAGATTTGGTTCGGGAAAAAAATATAAGAATTGCTGTGGAAAATAAGAGAAAACTTAAAAGCTAGTTGCTTGGTATGAGGTTTGTAACAGATCCATATAATATTGAGAAAAATTAAGCAAAATAATGATGTGAACAATATTTTATATGTGGATATCTTTTTTTGATAATTAATAGTGTAATATATAGGAGTTGATAGTATGCTTTATTTAAAAGCGGCAAATTATGAGGATATTGAAGAGGAATATAAGGCAATAAAGTTCATGCCAACACAAGAAAACGGATTTGAAAATAAATATCATAATGTTACAAAAGAAGAGTTTTTTTATGAAGTAATTCCTAAGTTGTTAAAGAATTCTGAAGGAGTAGATTTGTCTGATGGATATGTTCCAGATACGTATTTCTTTTTGTGGAACGATGATAAAATAGTTGGGTTATTAAAATAAGACATTATTTAAATAATTTTTTAAGAAAAGGTTCAGGACATATGGGATATGAAATATTACCTGAATATAGAGGAAGAGGATATGCTAGAGAAGGATTAATTTTAGCAATTGAAAAAAGTAAAGAAATAATTGAAGAAGATGAATTATATTTGTCAGTTTGTAAGGATAATTCTCCTTCGTTAAGAGTACAATTAGGTTGTGGAGCTTTTATAGTTGGAGAAACTGAAGAAGAATATTTAACTAGAATAAAGTTAAAAGATAATCAAATTACTTTTGGATTCAGAGACTTAAGAAGAGATGATTGGAAAATAATTACTGAAAAGAAAGTAATTGTTGATGATGAAAAAAATGAGTTTTTTGAAGGAAAAGTATGTTTTTTAGATATGCAGAAAGTGGAGTCACCATTATCAGTTGAATCACCGGTTGGTAAAGTTACTATAGCTGATAATAATTATAAAAATTTAATATTTGCTCCAAGAGGAAAAAATTGGTGGTTAACTGTTATGTTTGACGATCAGGATAATTTGATAGAGAGTTATTTTGATATAACTAGAATTAACGATTTTAGTAATCCAGATAATCCATATTTTGGTGATATGAAATTAGATGTTTGTATACCTAATGAGGGTGAACCGGTCATAATGGATGGGGAAGAATTAAAAGAAGTTTATGAACATGGTTTGATCACAAAAGAAGATTATGAAAAAGCACATAATATAGCAAACGAAATTATAAGTATATATAATTCACATAGAGAAGACTACTACAACTATGTATATAGTAGATATAGAAATATTAAAACGTTAAGTATTAAAAGTAAGTAACTTAAGTAAGTAACATTTCAAACGCTGAATTTATTGAATATTCTATCTTATTTTTGGAAGTTGTTGAAAATAATGCTGAAAAAGTATAAAAATTACTGTAAACAAAATAAATATGATGGAATTAAGTAAGATTTTGTATATATTTAATAAAAATGGAGTTGATAGAATGAGGAAAATAGATCCAAGTAACGGTATATTTAATTGTAATGAATTCCAAAAAGATAAGTATAAATTTAATTTGATTTTGAAAAATTTGTCAAGTAAGGAATTAGAATTATACAGTGATGAAAATAATTATATAATTTGTAGAGGTTCAAAAACGTGTCGAACTTGGATTTGGACTAAAGATAATTTCGATAAAGATGTAGTGTTGGAGATAGAAAAACTAATTGAACTATATTTAACGGATAATGTAAAAGATAAATTTACTTGTAAAAAAGAATTATATGATTTGTTGGTTGAAAGAAGTTTTGAATATCTTAATTTAGATGATTATTTTGAGATGGGGTTTTTAATGTGTTATCAAGTGAAGAAATTAAAGAATTATGATGGAATATTAGATCGTCCAGGTAAAAATGATCGGGAAGTATTAGTTAAATATTGGTTTGATGATAGTCATGAGATGAACATTGCTAATCCAATAACAATGGATCAAGCTAGATTGGATGTAGAAGAATTTTTAAGTTCTGATCAATTTTATGTTTTGCGTGATAGTAATGGAAAGATAGTATGTATGGCTGGTTATAGTTTAGTTGAAAATCAAGCAAAAATTTCTCATGTTTATACACCGGTGTCTGAGAGAAGAAAAGGATATGCTACTAATTTAATTTATTTGATAACAAAGGATATTTTAAAAAAGGGATATGTTCCTCTTCTGTATACTGATTATAATTATGTTCCGTCCAATAGAGCTTATATAAATGCTGGATATGAAGATAAGGGAATATTGATTAATTTTAGTTGTTCAAGACAAAAAGTAAGATATAATAAGAAATGATGCTTATATATTAAAGTTTAAATGTATTTTAATTTTTTAGGATATGAATTGTTGATATTAAGTTTTGATTAGTAATGCTGTTAATTTATAGTAAGAAGGAAAAGAAAATGAGAGAAGTTAAGTTGAAAAGAATTTATCGTCATTTTAAGGGAGATTATTATTTAGTTGAAGATGTTGCTGTACATTCAGAAACTTTAGAAAAATGTGTAATTTATCGTAAGTTATATGGTGATGGTAGTTTGTGGGTAAGACCTTATGATCTTTTTGTAAAAGAAGTAGATCATGATAGGTATCCTGATGTAAAACAAAAATATTGTTTTGAATTACAGAAAATAGAAAGTTCTGTTAAAAGGTAAAGAAGAGAAGCTTATTCGATGGAGATAAGCTTCTTTTTTAGTGTGTTAATCAACGTTTCTTCACTTTTTTCTTCATATAGTATTTGATAGATTGAGTTGGTTAATGGCAATATAATTTTTTTTTGTTTTGCCAATTCATAAATTGCTTTTGCTGTTCCTAATCCTTCTATAGTTGTTTTATTTTTGTATTCGTCAATTGTTTCTTTAGGTAATTTTGATCCAATCATTTTTCCTAAGGTGTAATTTCTAGAAGTAGAAGAGGTGCAAGTCATCATAATATCATCAATTCCGGCATAGCTCAAAATGGTTTTATCTTGTCCATGTAAAGTACTGATTAAGTATTTTATTTCATAAATGGCGTTGGTCAGGTATAAGAATTTACTAGAGTCTGGGTAAGCAGCTCCATCTAGTATACCAAAGCCAATTGCCGTTATGTTTTTTATTGCTCCACAAATAGATACTCCAATTAAGTCTTTGGTATATTGAATTTTGATAATATTACTTTCCATATATGTTTTGATTATATTTTGAATAGAAGAGGAGTTTGTCGCTAGGGTAAGGCCTAGAATTTTTTTATTTTTCATGTCAACAGCAAAACTTCCTCCTGAAATGATACCTATTTGAATATTTCCTAGAATTGATATAATTATTTCGTTGGAAAATTGTAGGGTTTTATTATCGATTCCTTTGGTTGCTATTAATATATTTTGATTATTATAATAAGATTTTAATTCTAGGATAGTATCTTTTAAAAAGTTTATTGGAATTGCAATAATGATTAAATTTGATAAAGAGCAGGCTTCTTGTAGAGAAGTTGTATACTTGATGTTAGGCCATTCTTTTTTTGTATTTTCTAATTCACTTAAAAATTTTGACCATATCCAAATGTCCAAATTTTTTTCTAAAAAAGGTGTTGCTAAGGCTTTTCCGAAAGCCCCACAACCTAATATTGTTATTTTCATTTTTCGATCTCCAATCTTTCACCAATTTTAATTTTAAAATAGTTTGGTGGTAATTCAAATGTTTTGGTTGCTTTTTTTTGAAAAAATATAATTTTTCTAGGGGAAAGATTAGGAAAGTAGGATATAATTATATTTTCTTGGTTGCAAAAAATAACATCTATGTTTTTCTTCATAAAAAAGGTGTGAATGCTGTTACACTGATTAAATAGAAGGGCATGATTGATGTTTGTTTGCCCCATAAATCCCATAAATCTTTTGTAAAATGATGTACATTCAATTAATTTTATTTTTTTGTTATGATAAACTAAATTCATATCTTCCACCTTATGTTTAGTATATATGAGTTTTATATTTTCTGTCAACACTTTTAAAAATAGATAAATTATGGTACACTACTTATGTGGTGATTAGTTTATGAATAATAAAGGGTTTACTTTAATTGAATTGTTAGCGACAGTTGTTGTTTTATCATTAGTTCTTGGAATTGCTACACATGGAGTGATTAGTGCTATTAATAATTCTAAAACTCGGGGAGAAGAGCTATTTGTTACGCAATTGTCAAAAATTATTGATGGTTATATAGAAGAATACGGATCTAGTTTACAAGTGGTTGGGAGTACTTATACATTTTCTAAAAAAAATAATCTTGGAAATAGTACTTATTCGGTTGAGGCTAATCAGGTAAAGAATGGTGGGAGAAGTATTTATGTTTTGGATCTAGTAAATGGGGGATTTATTGATGAGGCAAAATTCATTAATCCTAAAAATAAAAAAAAGTGTTTTGGTCAACGAAATAATCCAGAAATTAAGATTTATCGTGATAGTGATTTTGTCTACTATTATTCTATTGATTTGAGTAATAATCTCTGTGAAATTGAACAAGAACATATTAAAATTAGTACTTTGCCTAGTGAATTAAAAGATAAAATTGGAGGATGATTCATGAAAAGATTTATCTTTACTGGTATTATAGTTTTTCTTTTAGATATTATTTCAAAGCAGTTTGTTAGTCATTTTTTAATGGAGCATGAAAGTATTTCAGTTATTTCTCATTTTTTTTCCATTACTTATGTTAAAAATACTGGAGTAGCTTTTAGTATGCTACAAGGAAATATTTTATTTATTATTGTTATATCTGTTTTGGTTATTGGGATAATTTTTTATTTTTTTCAAAGGCAAATAAAGAGTTATTGGGAAGAAATTTTTTATGGTATGATTTTAGGAGGAGCATTGGGGAATTTGATTGATCGATTATTTTATGGTTATGTTATTGATTTTTTTGATTTTCATTTATTGGGTTATTCGATGGCTATTTTTAATGTGGCTGATATATTTATTGTTTGTGGAGTTATATTGTTATTTGGAATGGAATTTTGGAAAGAGAGGAAAGTTAAGTGAAGTATGAAGTTGAAAGAATATCTCGTGTTGATAAATTTTTAATGGAAGAGATGGGAATTAGTAGAAGTTTAGTGCAAAAAATGTTGGATGCAGGTTTTATTTTGGTTAATGGGAATAAGCCTAAAAATAGTTATAAGTTAAAGATTGGAGATAAAATTGAAGTTAAAGATGGATATCAAAATGATATAGATATTGTTGCAGAAGATATTCCTTTAGATATTGTTTATGAAGATGAATATTTGTTGGTAGTTAATAAGCCTAGTGGAATGGTTGTTCATCCAGCAGCGGGAGTGTATCATGGAACTTTGGTAAATGCACTTATGTATCATTGTAATCAATTAAGTCATATTAATGGAGATGTTCGACCTGGTATTGTTCATCGAATTGATAAAGATACTTCTGGGTTATTGGTTGTTGCTAAAAATGATCTTGTCCATGAAAAATTGGCTATGCAAATTAAAGAAAAAACGGTTACGAGAAAGTATATTGCTTTAGTTGATGGTGTTATTTTAGAGGATACAGCTACAATTGATGCTCCTATTGGAAGAGATATTAATAATCGAAAAAAAATGTGTGTTACAGATGTTCATTCAAAAAATGCTGTTACACACTTAACGGTAATTGAAAGATATTCTCATGCTACTTTGATTGAGTGTCGATTAGAAACAGGAAGAACACATCAAATTCGTGTTCATTTAGACTATATTGGACATGCTGTTGTTAATGATCCAGTTTATGGAAAGAAAAAATTAGATGATGTTTCTTTTGGACAAATGTTACATGCTAAAGTTTTGGGCTTTGTTCATCCAATTTCTTTAGAATATATGGAATTTGAGGTTGATGCCCCAGATAGATTTTATGAGATATTGGAAAAATACAAAAATGAATAGTATTAATTCATTATGTAGATGGTTGTAATTAAGATTAAGGCAAAGCAATTCCAAATGATATATGGGATTAAATATTTGGCACTATCTTTATTTAATGCTTTTGTTTCTGAGTAAAGATAAAGAGAAGAAAGAAAGACAATGATGGTGTCTACTAGAGATAAAAAGTTATTTTTAATTGTAAAAAAGCAGAATGTGAATAGTTGATTAGAAAAATAATTAATTAGTAAGTAAATTTTATAATCACTGTTCATTGTTTTTTTTATTTTTGTTATAGAATAGGCTATTAGTAGGTATAGAATAGTCCAAGCGATAGGAAAAATAATTTTATTAGGAGCAAAGAATGGAAGATTTAATTTTTGATAGTAAGTAGTATCTATTTTGAAGATAATACTGGATAAAAACCATGGAAGTAAGCATATTAAGTAAGAAATGATATCTTTTTTTGTTATTTTTTTCATTTTTTGTTTCACCTCTTTATTTATTGTATGTTTTTTAGTATAATAATATAAATTAGAAAGAAGGGATTTCTGATGCAAAAAGAGATTCAGTTAAATAATAATGATTTATTAGTGATGAATTTGGTTCATTATTTTATTACCGAAAAAAATTATAATCCTGTTATATTGCATGGGGTGAATGATGAGATATGGTTAGAAAATATGGATAGTGATTATAAATTAGTTCGTATTGTTAGTCATTATATTCATAATGAAGAGCAGTTAAATTTTGATCGTTTTAAATTACAAAGAATTTTGAATAATTTGAAGAAAAAGACTTTTTCCTTTCGAATGAATGTTGTTAGTATTTATACTAGTCTAGGAGAGGATGTTATTCTTCCTGAAGAAGATGGAGTTATTAGTGTTTTAATCAGAAATGTTAGTGAGATTCAAAATGGTAAACTATTAGAAGTTTTTCCTGACATTGTAGAGAAGACAAAACATGATGAGAAAGGAATTGATCTATTTGTGAAAATTAGTGATGAAATTAATAAAGAGAGTTATGAGAAATCTAAAAAAGTTGAAAAAATTTTTTCTCCTAAAAAGCCTTTAGCGACTTATTTTATTATGGGAGTTTGTATTTTCCTTTTTGTTTTAATGTATGTTATTGGAGATGGTTCTACTAAGGTTAAGACTTTAATTGAGTTTGGAGGAAATGTTGCTTATTATACAAAACATGGGGAATATTATCGGTTATTTACTTCTATCTTTTTACATGCTGGAATAGTTCATTTAGTTTGTAATATGTATTCTTTATATATTATTGGTCCGCAAGTAGAGAGTTTTTATGGGAAGTTAAAGTACTTATTTATCTTTTTGTTTAGTGGAGTAAGTGGAAGCCTATTAAGTATTGCTTTTGCTTCAAATTATTCAGTTAGTGTAGGGGCTAGTGGTGCGATTTTTGGTCTTTTAGGTGCTATTTGTTATTTTGGATATCATTATCGAGTGTATTTAGGAAATGTTTTAAAGAGTCAAATTGTTCCTATTATTCTTTTGAATTTACTTATTGGTTTTACTTTTTCAGGAATTGATAATTTTGCTCATATTGGTGGATTGGTTGGTGGAGTTTTTGCTTCAATGGCTATGGGAGTTCCAGATAAGAGTAAGACTTCAGATAAAGCAAATGGCTGTATTTTATTATTGATTTATTTAGTATTTTTGATTTACTTAGCATTCTTTTATTAGAATGTTTTTTATTATAGTTTTTTTGAAATAATTTTCTTCATAAATTGACATTGTAGTTTGGGAATGTTATAATTACCTTAATAAAATAAGATAGTGGGTGAACTTAAATGGGATTTATGAAGAATAAGTTTGTGTTTATTATTTTTATTAGTTTAGTTACTTTAATTGTTTTAATTGTTGGAGCTTTTTCTCTTTATCAAGATAATTCTTCTGTTTTTTCAAGTAATGGTTATATTTTGGAAACAAGTACGAAAGCAAAACAGAAGTATTATTTTTCGGCTAATACTAAGTATAAAGAAAGTGTTGATGATAAGATAAGTTTTAATGATACTAAATCAAAGAAAGTAAGTGTTGATCCTGCTAGTTTTGTTCATTTTGATAATGGTAATATTTCTTTTTTACAAAGAGGTGCTCTTGTTAATTTAAGTGATTTAACTTCGCCAATGGTATCTTATTATAATGTTAATAGTAATAATATTATAACTTATGATAATGGAAAATATATTGTTACTAGTAATGGGAAAAAAGTTTCTATTGATTCTTTCGTTGGAAGAATAAGTGATAAAAAATATATTGTTGCTGGAAAAAATTTACAAATCAAAGTTCCAAGTTCTGCCGATCGTATAAGTGGTGATTATTTTGAACTTTATTTTATTGAAAATGGGATTGTTAAGATTGATAATAAAGATGTTAGTTATCAAGTTACTGCTGAAGGAAGTTATCTTTTTGTTGGGGATAATATTGCTATTGATCTTGGTAGTGGAAAAATTAGTGTTGATAACGATACAAAAATGCTATTATCTCAAATTACAATAAATGGAAATGAAAATATAGATTTAGATGTTAATAAAAAAGATGGTAATGGCGCTGATGGAAGTGGCGGTTCTGGTGGAGAAGGTGGCGATGGTGATGCTACTGGGGATGGAGTTGATGGTGATGGAACTGGAGGTTCTGGTGATGGAACTGGAGGCTCTGGGAATGGAGCAGAGAATGGAAATGGTTTAGCTAATGGAAATGGATCAGGGACTAATAATGTTACAGCTAGTCCTCAAATTGAGTTGATTGATGTTAATGCTACCTCTACTTCTCTTGATTTATCCATGCAATTAAATAATGCTTCTTTAGCTCGTGGTAATGTTGTTGCTTATTTTACTAATGTAGCAACTGGGCAGAAGGATGAACCAAAATCTATTCCTTTAACTAATGGAACATTTAAGTTGTCTTATAGTTCATTGACGCCAAATACCGAGTATGCTTTATCTATTGTCGAAGTTGGTATAGAAAATGAAAAACAATATTTTCAAAAAACTTTTCGTACTAAAGATTTGGGAATTACTCTAGAAAAGGTTTATGCTTCTGAGGATAGTTTGTCATATAATGTTATTTTTGATGATAATACAGATGTTTCTAAAGCTAAAGTTACTATTTATGATAATAACGGAAAACTTTCGGCAGGGGATACTAGTGAATTTATTATTTCTAAGGATGATTTGGATAATTCTTTAACATTTACGGGATTGAAATCTAATACTTCTTATTCTGTTAGTGTGGATACTGTTTGGATTAATAATACTGCTTATAATAATCTTTATTCTATTGATCGGATTGATACTACTTTAAAAAAGAAGCCTACAATTTCTGATATTAAGGTTACTCCAAATGCTGAGGAAGTTAAATTTAATATTGAGTTGGATAATGTGAAGGATCCGGATAATAGTATTATCTCTTATGTTTATAATATTTATTTGGCGGATGATATTACTTTGGATAATTTAGATCCTGAAGTAGTTTATACGGTTACTAAAAATGATCATGATGCCTTAATTCTTAACTTAAATGAGATTGATTTATTAAAGACAGGAGTAAATTATCGTTGTAAAATCATTGCACAATATAATGATAATGAAATGATTCGAGAAGTATCAACAGATTATAGTGGCAATTTTTTGATTAAAAGCAAGCCGAATGTTAGTTTTGAATTAAAAAGTGCTACGATGAATAAGGTTACTGGTACACTTAGTTTAATTGATGCTAACTGTACAGTTCCAATGTCTGGAAGAAGTTGTTCTAATTCAAAAAATACTTTTACATTGAGATACTATAAGTTAAAAGAAACAGAAACAACAGATAATGATACTGTGTTTCAATTTGATCCAGTGAAATTAACTACAGAGATTACTTTATCCGATTTGTCGTCTAATACTACTTATGCAGTTAAAGTTTTTGGAAATTATTATGATGATGACAATATTTTGCATTCTAATGTTCAAATTGGTGATACGTTTTATGTGAAAACAGATAAAAGTGATAAGTTGCAGTTAGAAGTTATTGGAGATAATATTAGTGGAAAAAATAAAGATGGTTCAGATAATCCTGCGAATGTAGTTACTTTTGATGCAAAATTAGTTGCTCCTCAAAATTCTACTATTGTTGATGAAATTTCTACTATTACTCTTAATTTATATAGTGGTAGGTATAATACAAAAGATAAATTAATTGGTACTTATAAAATGACTAGTAAGGCAGAGATTGAGAACTTTTTTAGTAATATAACTATTAAAAATGCCATGTTTAATGATGCGACAAGTAGAGGGTTAGGTTTTATTGATAGTTTGGATAAGATGATTAAACTTACTAATAATTCAACGGGTACTTTAAATGGTTCTTATACTGTGTCTGTTGATGATGTGTATGACTCGACTGGTGCAAATCAAATTCAAGTTGAGGATAATGTTTATACATTTAATTTGACACCATCTTATTATCTGGATACTAGAATTGCAACAAATCCAAAAGATAATTATGTTACAGTGACTCCTATAAAAAAAGAGAGTTTGACGGATAGTGAGTATAAGGAATTGTCTAAGAAAGTGTCTAATTTAGATGATTTGAATGATGATACAGTAGTTGGAGTAATTATTGAAAATAGTTTAAGTGATACATTTGTTGATTCAGCTTTTACCTATGAAAAGGCAACAGTTAATTTTACCATTTATAATGGAACAAATAAGAAGGATATTAAAACTTTTCCTGTTGAAATGGGAAATAAATATCAGCCTAAACAAATTACTGTATATTTAGATTCTAGTGATCTTGACGATGGTAAGCATTTTACTAGAGGGTATAACTATAAAATTGGATTTAATATTGCGTTTACTACTGAGGATGGTTCTAATCCTACTTATACGAATGATTCTTTGTATAAAAACATCCCTATTGAAAGGCAAAATCCTATTTATAAGCAATATATTAAATCAAGTAATAAAAGTAGTATGGTGTATTCATTTTTAATGAATGATATCGATCATGCTTTATATGATAAAAATATTTATTATAAAATGAAAGATAGTGAAGATTATCTTAGTGTAGAAAATGCTTTTCAATTAGATGGTGATTATCACGATGTTTCCATTCCTTTTACTGATAAAAATGAATATAGTTTATATTATGGAAGAAAAACTACTGCTGATAAGATAGAATATGTTTCAATTATGAATTATCGTTTTGATGGGGAATATAATTATGATAATAAAAATGCTTTTTCTATTGTGGATGATCATGATAATGTTCTTAAGTTAAGATTTGAAAAAAATGATGTTACGGATAGAGCGTATGCTTATAAAGTTGTAATAAAAGCAATTGATAAGAGTGTTGCTAGTGATTATACAAGATACTTTTTAGCATCTAAGTTGAGTACTGTTTCTATTCCAACAGGTGCAGTTGATGCTGATGGAAATAAAGTTACTAATGATTATAAATATATTGCTATTGACTATGCAAATATTAGTAAGTTTATGGGAAATGAGATGTTAATTTCTGTTTATGCTTATTATGATAGTGGTTTAGTTGGAATTGAACAGGTATTTAGAAATGGATTAGTTTTAGAAGATAGTATTACTAAAAAGTATTTGAATATTTATAATGGAAGTACTAATAAAAATTCTTATTCTAAATTAGATAATGAGAATATGGGTTTGTATTTGCCTAAGCAAGGCTATAATAAAGATGATCATAATATTTTTATTTATAATCAGATGATTGATACAGATAGTTATAATTCTTTAATTGGTTCTAGTTATTATAATACTAAGGATTTAGCTAGTAATGTTGGTATAAATTTTTTAATTGATTTTAGAAATACTGGGATGACTTTTATTGATGATAAAAAAGAATATAATGGAATTCAGGCTAGAGTGTTAAAAGAGGCTGAATTGAAAACTGATCATGATACTTATCAGTTTAATACAATTACACCAACGATTAAGGTTACTTCTGGAACAAATACCATTAATAGTGTTACGATTCGTATAAAACCTAGTGGAATATATGGTAATAAGCAATTTATTAAAGATGGTGCAGAACATAAAAAGGTATATGTTGAGTTATATAGTGATCAAGAGTTTTCAAATAAAATTGCTACTGAAGTTTCTAATGTTAATATCACAGGTGATGATTTAAATGGTTATAATGCTACTATTGATGATATTACTGTTAGAGATTTAACTCCGGCAACAAATTATTATTTTAGAGTATATGCTTATGTTGATGGCAAGTACACTAGACTTTATGATAGTTCTAGTTCAACGTCTTATATTACTAAAGATTATAGTACATCTACTTTAAATGCTGCTAGTATTTTAAATAGTATTCAATTTTCTGTTCTTCCTGTTAAATATAATGGAGAATCTTCTCTTAAAAATTTAACTTGGAGATTAGGATTACGTAATGCAGATAATTATAAGTTAAGATTTGAATTATATGAACCAGATGGTACAACTTCTAAAGTAACTGATCCTATAACTGGTGAGGAAACAGAAGTTTCTAATTTTAAGATAGTAAATTTTGATGGTAGTGCTGCTACTAGTTGTGATGTGAATAAAACAGGAACTAGTACGAATGGTTATGTCAATGGTTGTTATATATCTGTCTCTAAAGAAGATGTAAGTTCTGCTAATAATAAAGCTAATATTTATTCTTTTTCTGGGAATAATTTCTTATTTGGTGATGGGTACTATAAACTTCTAGTCTATGCTATTCCTTACACGAAGGGAAGTTATCGTGAAAATGAAAAGGTTCTTTTATATCAAAATGATAGTTTAACTAATGGGGATGTGACTTCAAATGGTATTCGCCAAGCAATTAATATTCCAAAATTAGAAGAGGTTAGTGCTAGTTTAAATAATACATTATCAGCTGGATACACTGATAAGAATGGTTATTATGTTTCATTTTCTCCAAAAGTTACAGACATTCATAAAGTAATAAAGTATGGAAAATATCATGTAAATTTGAAAGATGAGAAGGGGAATATTGTAACAAATTCAAGCGGGAAAGATAAATGTTTATATTATTTGAATAAAGATAATTATTCTACGATTAGAGAAGCAGATTCTTGTTCTATTACGTTAGATGCTGATAGTGTTAATCAAAAAATTGAATTTACAGGTTTGAAATCTAATACTTTGTATTATGTAGAAATATCTTATGAAGTTTATCGAAATAACGTTGGTTATTCTGAGGAGCAAAAGATTAGTGCAACACCATTTACAGATTTTATCTATACGCCAATTGCTTCTGGGATTACTTTAGGTACGATTACGGCGACACAGTCTACAGGAAAAGATATTATGCTAACTTATAATGGTTCTGCTAATTTGAGTGATAATATTGTAGAAGTTATTTATACTATTTCTTTAAAAGGTGGTTCTAGTAAGACTACAGGATCTTATCAAAATAATATCTTTACTATAAATACAGATAAGACGCCAAGATTAATGATTGATACTTCGGATTCTGATCATTCTGAAAACACCAGTTTTACATTTAAATTTGGAAATACTTATATTATTTCTACTAAATATTATTATATGTCTAATGGTAAAAAGACCTTACTAAAAGATCAAGAAACAGGAAATGATACCTTTACAACAATTTTGAATTTATAATATTGAATTTTAAATTAAGTATTTTATTAAGGAGGAACTTATGAGAAAATATGATAGTAAGACAAAGAAAACAATAATGATAGTTATGATACTATGTGTAGGGATTGTTATTATATTTTCTTTGTTCCTAAAAAAGGCTATTGATGTTGGGAAAACTGTTTATCAAGTTAGTAGTGGGTCTATTTTGTTTGATAATCAAGAAAATATGATTACAACAAAGAGTGATGCTACACTTAGAATTAAGTGGGGGGGAGATTATTATTTAATTTATGATAATCAAAATTATGATTTAGGAAGTCATTCTGTTGTATATGATTCCAATTCTGGTGATATGTCTCTTTATGGAAAATTTTATCAAGTAAATAAAACAGGTAAAGTAGAGGTTATTAAGGGAGAAAATAAAATTAAGAGTTCTGTTAATTCAAAATTTTATAAGTTAGCGGATAGGATGTATTTGATTATTGATCGTACAATACAATCTGGTGATTCTTCTTTTGTTACCAGTAATTATTTAATTGTTCATTTAGATAAATTAGGAAATGCTACTTTATTAAATGATAAAACAAGTTATAAGACGATAACTCCTACGGTTCTTCGAACTTCATCGTATACTTTTGATATTGCTAATGAAAAATTGAATTTTGGTGGAGAAGATATTGATTTGAAGAAAATAATTGGTAGTACAAATAAATATGATAAAGATACTTATAATTTGAATGCTGATGATAAAAATAAAGATGACAATAGTAGTTCTAGTGGTTCTTCTGGAGATGGTACTGGTGGAACTGGTGGATCTGGTTCTGGTAGCGGATCTGGAGATGGTACTGGTAATGGAGGAACCGGTGGATCTGGGGATAGCATTGGTGGTACTGGAATAGGTGGTTCAGGAACAGGAACTGGTACAAATACTGGAATTAATAATGGAATTAATAGTAATGGGACAACTGCTGGAAATAATTCTACTTTTAATAATAATTCTAGTAATAATAATGGAATTTCTAATGAAACTGTTCAAGAAATTATTAATGCTACCAAGAATACTTCAGTAATAAGAGTAACTCCAGAAATTGATAATATTTCTGTTGATTATGTTGTATATGATCCTGAAAATGAGTATAAAAGTGTTTATGTTGAAGTAGAAAATACGGTTAATTCTACTACTAATGTTGTTTATATGTCTAAAACTGATACAAATTTGGTTATTAGGGATTTGCTTCCTAATGTTTACTATAATTTAAAATTTAAATATACTTATTATGATGATAAAAAAAATTTGAAAGAGTATACGTTTGATGAGGTTGGTTTACATACTAGTCTTCCTCAAATTTATATGAATGTTACAAAAATTATAGGAAATAAGTTATATTATAAAATTTCTTTTGATAAAAATTATACAGTTACTGGTGGGAGTGTTAATCTTTATTTAAATGATCAATTTGCTAATATTACTGGTAGTATTCCTGCTAGTGGGAGTGTTTCTTCTATTAGTGGTAAAAATTGTTATTTGGATTTATCTGATTTAGGCGTAGCACCTGGTTCTAATAATATTTTGACTGTGCGACTTGTTTCTTTAAATTTTAATACTTATACTATTAATCCTGGAATAGATTTTAAATTTAAATATTGAGAAAGGTGATAAAAATGAAAATTAAAGCATTAAAAAAATGGATACAAGAAAATTATAAATTACTTATTCCTATTTGTTTAATTATTGTAGTATTTATTTCCTTTCTTGTATATTACCGTGTGATGATTGGAAATAATTATCATGTAGATCATGAGGAAAAGGTTTATCAATATTTTAGTAATCAAAAGTATAATTATACTGCAGTAGTTAGCAAAAATAAAAAGAATGTTGTTGTAGATTTTAAACCAAAAGATATTCAAGTAAATTTAGATTCTACGCCTGTTTATTATCAAGATGGTGGTACTGTTTTGTTTCCTAAAGATATGAGTGTTGTGATGCCTACTTTAAGTTGTGCAGAATATTTAAGTCCGTCATATTCATATATTACTTATAATAAAGGAGTTTATTCTTTAACTACAAGTAAATACTACGGTAAATTAAATCATTATTTTTTGTTTGATGGTAAAGATTTATATTTTTTTATTGAACCTGTTACTTTAGTTATTGGAAAAGATGAAATACAACTTACTTCTTATTCATATATTGATTTAACAAATCAAAATTCGATTTCGTATTATGATAAAAAAAGTGATACATATCATATTTTAGAATCTGATGATGATGATATTTATATTAAGAATGATTATTATAAAGTTTATGTTAGAAGAGATGTTATTGATTATCAGGGAACTAATGTTATTTTAACTTCTAGCTTGAAAGAGTTAAATTCGATTGATAAAAAAGGATAAGATAAAAATAGCAATAATTTAGTTTTACTTATTGTTATTTTTTTTAATTGAACTGGAGTTTTTAAATGAGATATGTTATTATATATCTTGTATAGTGTGATTTTTTGATCGAAAGGAGGTAAGTCTATATTTATATGTAGATGTATTAGATATGATAGATGTTGTATTTTTTCTTGGTGCCTGTACGAGTTCTTCTGTATTAAAAACTATTTTATTTATTGAAACGCTTTTAAAGTATGTTAATTATATTTTGCCAATGGGGTTAATCGCTATTGTTACTTTAGATTTTGTTAAATCAGTTGCATCTATGGATGAAAAGGAAATGAGTAAAAATGTAGAAATTGCTGGTAAGAGAATAATTTATGCAATGATTTTTTTTCTTGTTCCTGTAATTGGTAAATTTGCTATTAATATGGTATCTAATACCGCAATGTCAGATTATAGTATTTGTTTGACAAATACGGGGAATATCGCTTACTATGAAGCTTTAGAAGTTGAAAAAAAGAAAATAGAGGAGGAAAAAACTAAAGAGTGGTATGCTTCATTAGATAATGATGCTACTTATAAAAAGACGGTATGGCAATTATCAAAAAATCAAAATGGGAGTTCTGATGGAGTTTATAATGGACAACTTTATCAATTGAAAGATGAACAGTTGAATTTTTTAGCTGCAGTTGCAAATAGGGAACAAGGTAGTGTAGAAGGAGCTGCTGCTGAGGCTAGTTTGATGGCGAATTTATTTGAACTTAAGGGAGGTTCTAAGTATGGCACAGGTGCAGATGGTTTAGTTAATTATGTTCGAAATGGTGGATGGTTTGGAAGTAATACGGATAGTGCTTCCGAAGCTCCTCAAGATGTAAAAGATGCGGTGAAAAAAGTTTTAGTCTCTGGTCAAAGAACTTTACCTCTTTATGTTGATGAACATGATTGTTGGTATTGTAATCCTTCTAAGTATTGTTCTAATGGAATAAAAGGAGATATTTGTACTGTAGATGGGTCATCAGATTCAATTCAAAATCGTTCTAGTTATATTCAGGATAAAACAATTATACAAAATGTTTATGGTTCGGATTATACTTTTTATACTTTTCCTGCATCTGATAGTGATCCATTTGGGTATACTGCTTATTCTTATCAGAAAATAAAAGGTTCAAATTAGGAGGAATATTATGGGTTTGAGTAGAAAAAAAGTAGTTATGATTGTAGTTGGAGTGATATTTTCATTTTTATTATTAATGTTGATTACTTATCGAACTCCTAGTGAAAGAGTTGCAAGTATTTTAAGAAGAAATGGTTATACGAATAATAATGATAGTTCGTTGTATAATAAGCAAATTAGTGATTTTAATTATGATCAGTACGCTGCAAAATTGAATGAAAATCTTTCGGCAGTTTATGAAGAAAATTATTTTGATGTAAAGAAATTCCAATTTATGAAAGTGAAGATGGAGTATTCTGATAAAATTCAAACGAGTTTTACTCCTAAATATGAGTATACTACGAAAAAGTTGAGTTATATTTATCGCGTTGTTGTTGATGATCGAAGTACTATTATTTTTGAGGGGACGTTTAATCCTAGTAAAGATTCCTTTGTTTGTGAGAACACATATGTTTATCAATTTGAATTGAGTGGTAATGAAAGTGTTTTTTGTGATAAGATTGAGAAAAATGTAAAGGATTTTTATCTGGAAATGACTTCAATGATTAAGGATGCAAATTTAGTTTATAAAATGATGAAAGAAGAAAAGAAAAACGATTGATTTATATTTAGTTTATAAAATAATTTTTAAGGATGGTGTTTTTATGAAAAAAAATTTCTATTTTTTTGTAGTTTTGATTATAATTTTGGTTATTTCATGTGATGATATTTATGCAAAGGAAAAAGGTGAACAATATTTCTTTGATTATTCTAGTAATTATGATGCTCTTTTTACTGCTTTATGTAATTCTTTTGTTAATTGTTCGGTGCAGTGTGGTGGCCAAACTTATACTGGTAATGCGGATACAGTAAAAGGAATGTGTGAAAATAATGTAGAAAAATTTACAATAGCTAGAAAATATAAAAATTTTTCTGAATTTAGAGATGAGATTCAAAATATTGACTGTGAAGGTCAAACTTGTTTTAATTTTGTTAAAAATAAATATTGTAAAAATAAGCCAAATGATAAAATTTGTAAAAAGTTAAACAGTGAGAAAAATAATGCAGTTGTTACAGATAATGGGGTATCTTGTCCTATAAATTTTACTCCATATTTAAAACAAAAGGAATATGTAATAAATTTCGGTTATAAGCCTAGTGAGAATAAACTATATCCTAGTTTTACCAATAGTGAAACGTCAAAATTTTTTATTATAGAACGCGATGACAATTATATGTATGGTTTGGATCAAAAGTTTAATTTTTATTCTAAGGGTTCAGATTATAAAACTGATTCAAAAAAATTTATTGACTATATTAAAAATTCGGATGGAAAATGTCCTAAGGCAAAATTTTGTTTAGAAAATATTAATCAAATTGATGGATATTATGTATGGTGGCTTGAAATGGAGTCGTGTGATACTTCTAAATATAGTGGCATTGAACAAGATATTTATCAAGGAGCTGATTCTGGTACTAAATTAACAAAATCTAAGACCGATTGGGGAAACAAATTGTTTAAAGATAAAAATATGTTAACTATTAGTAGCTGTAAGGAACTTTTAGGTGGGGAAAATTCAACTGAGTTGGTTGATTTATTAAAAAATATAGTCACAGTGGTAAAAGTTTTGATTCCACTAATTTTGATTTCATTAGGAACTTTAGATTTTGCAAAAGCAGTTTTCTCAAATGAGGATACTATGAAAAAGTGTCAGAAAAAATTTATTCAAAGAATTATTATTGCTATAGTTATATTTTTGATTCCAAGTTTATTGAAGGTGTTATTGACACTTGCTAATAGTGCTTGGGGAAATATTAGTTCTGATCTTTGTGGTATTTTGTAAAAAAGTCATTTCTTTTTTTTGATATGTTTTTAGTCTCGATTATTTAATTGTTATTTCTATTTTAGTAGTATGAGTACATTTTCTGAAAAAAGATTTAACGATGAAAAAAATTTATTTAATTGTTTTCTTTTTTATTATTGTATGTTATAATTTTTTCAGGTGGTACAGAGGCGATGTTTTTATGAAGAAAAAATTTTTACTTTTTTTGGGAATAATTTTCTTTTTTAATATGAGTTACTGTTATGGAAAATCAGAGTTATTTTATTTCAAAATGGCTAATGATTCCGATGGAACTTTGTTTAATTTTTTGTGTTCAGATGAAGCGGGGCTGTCATGTTATTATTACTGTAAAGGTGGAAAAGAAAAATTATTAGGTACGGTATCTCAAGCAGTTAGTAAATGCGAGAATGAGGGAGCTGGGGTAGGTTATGATTCGATAGATCGCTATGCTAGTCCTAACTATGATAGTATTGAATTATTATATAAAGAATTGTCATCACGTAATACGTGGGATGGTGTGAAAGGCAGTTCTTATGTTGAAGAAAAATACTGTAATAATTATACTAGTAAAGAGGATCTTTGTAAGCAATTGAAGAAAGTTTCTGATGAGGGTAATAATCAGAAGAAAGATGATGATGGTAATGTTGTATCTACTGATTGTTCTATTACAGTTAAACCTGGAATGGCTTTAGATAGTGATGCTTGGAAAAATTTGAATGTTGCAATTAATGTTACAAAATCGGGCAAAGCTTCCTTGTATAATTCTTCTTTAGATCAAAAATATTCTTTTAATGTATTTGATGATCATATGTATAACAATGATTCTATATTTTATTTGTATCCAAAGGATTCTAGTTTTGATAAGTTTTCTAGTGAACTTTCAAAAAAAATTTTTGATAGTGGAAAAAGCAAATGTCCGACTCTGAATTTTTGTCTTGAGGATGTTTCTCCTGAAAATACGAATGGTAAGTATACTTGGTGGACTGAGTTGGGAGAGTGTGATACTTCGAAGTATAGTAATATTTCTCAGTCTTCTAGTGGATCTGGAACTAATTCTGGTGTTAAATTAAATAAGAATGCTCCAGATTGGGAAAAACTTTTGTTTAAAAACAAAAATATGTTAACTATTAGTAGCTGTAAGGAACTTTTAGGTGGGGAAAATTCAACTGAGTTGGTTGATTTATTAAAAAATATAGTCACAGTGGTAAAAGTTTTGATTCCACTAATTTTGATTTCATTAGGAACTTTAGATTTTGCAAAAGCAGTTTTCTCAAATGAGGACACTATGAAAAAGTGTCAGAAAAAATTTATTCAGAGAATTATTATTGCTATAGTTATATTTTTGATTCCAAGTTTATTGAAGGTATTATTGACACTTGCTGATAGTATTTGGGGAAATATTAGTTCTGATCTTTGTGGAATTTTGTGAGGTGATATAGATGTATTTTGGATTTTTTATTACCGATTGGTTGAGTAACGTAAAGTCTGAGGCAATAGGGGCAGTAATGAAAGGCTTGAGAAGTATTTTTTATACTATTATGTCTATGCTCTATGGATGTATAATAAAAATTTATTGGTTATTTAATACTTTATGTACGGGTCGTTTAATGGATAATACTGTAATGGAAGAACTCTCTAAGAGAATTGGATTAATCTTAGGCGTTATTATGTTATTTTATGTTGTTTTTGCATTTATTAAAATGTTAGTTGATCCTGATATTGTTAATGATAAAACGAAAGGTGCAGGGAATGTTATAAAAAAATGTATTGTTGTAATTGTTATGCTTGGACTTTCATCTTTTGTTTTTGATACACTTTATATGATTCAGCGAGTGATTGTTCAAAACAATATTATTTCTAAGATTTTATTGCCATATGATGTTGATACTGATAATTTTGGAGGAGTTTTAAGTGCTGAGCTTTTGGGAGCTTTTTATAAAGTATCTGATAGTATTTCTGATGAGGAAAAGGAGTCTAATTCTGAAATTCAGGTTTGTCAACAAATTGTGTATACTTTACAAGATAAAATAGTTAATAATGGTGATTTTGAACTTGGTAATACTTGTTTAAATGAAGATGTTAAAATTGAACAAGATGATGGAAAAGAACATGAGGTTTTGATGATTGATTTTAATTGGTTACCGGGAATTGCTGTTGGTATAGCGGTAATATACTTTTTAATTATATATTGTATTCAGGTTGGTGTTAGAATGGTTCAACTTGCAGTGTTAGAAATTATTTCTCCAATGGCGATTGTTTCATATTTAGCTCCCAAACAGGATACCATGTTTAGCAAATGGACAAAAATATATGTGTCAACTTATATTGATGTTTTTATTCGAATTGCTATTATCAATTTTATGGTGTTTTTGATAGCGACGATTTTTGATACAAATGGAGATTGGGCGTTTTGGCAATCTTTAAATAATCCTAAGAATCAGTGGGTTATTACTGTTGTTATGGTTTTAGCTTTGTTAGCTTTTGCTAAGAAAGCTCCAGATTTAATTAAAGATTTATTTCCAGCTGGTAGTAGCAAATTGGGATTTGGCAGTATGCATATGAAAGATTTTGTTGGTTTACAAAGAGGAATTAATACTGCAGCCTCTTTGGGAACTGGTGCTGCAATCGGCTTTTTGGGTGGAGCTGTTAGCAATGGTATTGCAGCATATAAGAAGGACGGCAGTAAATTAGGTGCATTGAGACATGGATTAGGTGGTGCATTTGGTGGTGGTATCACTGGCGCTTTTCATGGTATTGATAATGGATTTAAATCAAAAAATATGGTTGGTGCAATCAACTCTTCTTTTAGAGAGCAACGTTCTAGGAATTTTAGGGCAGCAAGTGCTATTTCACAAGGATCAACTTTCAAGGGAAGATTAGGTTCTAGTGCTAGAAGATTATTTGGCCAAAATACTAGAGCTGAAAATATGAAATCAAATATTGAATCTTTAAATGAATATTCAAAGTATTTTGATAAAATGAAAGAAATCGCTGACAGAACAAAAACTGTTAAAAATTTGAAGGAGTCTTGGGAAAATGCTCGTGATAGTGGTACTGCTACTGCTCAAGAAATTAGTAATAAGAAAAAATTATATGAGAGTGTTCAAAAAAGTGTTATAAACGATGCTTTAAAGAATGATTTTAAAAATTCTTCATTTGCAGGTGTAGATCAATCTGCATTAAATGATATGAGTATCGTTAAAGAAATGATGAATAGAAGTTATGATAATAATAGAGAATTATTTGATGAATCTGGAATATCAAGAGTAGAAACTACTACAAACTTTGATAATTTAAAAGCTTACTCTGGAATTTCTAAGAGTACTTCGTTTAGAATTGAGAATAGTGAAGAATATGTTAGAAGAAATGCAGATGATGAATATGCCTTTCTTCCTCCTGATGAACAATTAAGAAGAAAAAAATAAAAGGAGTGTGATATGTAGTGAATGGTTATTTGGTACCAGCTAATGCTAAAAAGGGAACTTTAATATTTAATATCTTTAGGCCGTTTGATTTGATGCTGTTTTGCTGTGGGGTTGGGCTGTCTTTAATTATTTTAGCAATAGTTCCTTCTGGTAATTTAGTTGCTGTTTCTTTAGGAATATTGCCTGGATGTGTTTGTGGATTATTGGTTTTTCCAATTCCTAATTATCACAATGTTTTATGTGCTTTATGTAGTATTTATCATTTTTATGCGGAAAGGCGTAGGTATGTGTGGAGAGGTTGGTGTTTTTATGAACAATTCAAAGATACAAAATCCAAAAAGTAAATATACAGAGGATTGGATTCCGGTTAAGGCAATAGAAAATGGTATGATTATTTTAGATAACAAAACTAGAGTAACAGGAGTTAAGATTCGCCCTAGAAATATCTTTATTTTAGATCAAGGAACACAAGATAATGTTATTATTGGGCTTAAGAATTTTTATAATACTGTTGATTTTGATTTTTGGCTAATTAGTGCTGATAGGCCAGTTGATATTTCCGGATATTTAGCTAGGTTACAATTATTATATAATCAGACACAAGATCCTGTTATTCGAAAATTGATTAATCAGGATATAATGAAAGCAAATAATTTTATGGATAATAATGTTACTGATACAGAATATTATATTTTGTTTCGTGAGAAAAATTTAGAAATGATTCAAAAAAGACTTCGTACTGTTATTACGGGACTTGCTAATTGTGGATTGGATAGTGCCCAAACGTCTAATGATGATTTAAGGACTATTTTAGATAATTTTTTGAATGGGGGAATGAGAACTGATTTTGGGACGGTGATTAGTGAATGATGTTTAAAAGTGAAATTGCTCCTAAGGGAATAGAATTTCGGTCGGCTGATTTTAGCATTAGTGATAAATATGCAACCATATTAACTGTAGTTTCATATCCTAGGTATATCTCTCATGGTTATTTGGCTAATCTCACAAATATGTCTGGAGTTAAGCTGATTATTAAGCATATGCCGCTTCCTTTTTCTGTTTTATCCAAGATGTTGAATAAAGAAATTGCGGATTTAAAAGCTAAGTATCAGCAAGAAAAAGATGTTACTATACAAGAAAGAATTCGACAAGATGTTGAAAGTTTAGAATACTATATTCAACAATTTACGGCAAGTCAAACAAAAACTTTCGATTTTCAAATGCATTTAATGGTTACAGCTGATACAAAAGATCAGTTAGATAGTAAAAAACTTTCTTTAAAAAATTATTTGGATGCTATGGAAATGCGTGCAATTCCGTTGCGATTTGAGCAAGAAAGAGTATTGAAATCGATGCTTCCTATTTTTGAACCTCAAGAAATAGAGCAAAGAATTGGAACTCCTATGCCAGCTTCTACTATGGCTGCTATGTATCCTTTTATTTTTGATAGTATTAAAGATGAAGGATTATCTACCTTACTTGGTGTTGATTTTTCTGGTGGAGTAGTTTTATTTAATCAATTTTTATATCAAATTAGAAAAGAAAATAATAGAAATAATGCCAATATGATTATTCTTGGTACTTCTGGGTCTGGAAAGAGTACTGCTGCAAAATTAATGCTTAGAAGCCATATTCGCAATGGTTATCAGATTGTTGCTATTGATCCTGAAGGTGAAATTAGTGAGATGACGAATATGTATGGTGGACAAGTTGTTGACTTAGGTAAGGGTGGTGCCTATGGATTAATTAATCCACTTGATATTGTTGTTGATGCAGATGAAGAGGATATAAAGAATGGCTTAGGCTATACTGTTTTGAATCGAACTTTGCAAAATTTAAAAGCATTTATGAAATATTATTCTCCAGATATAGAAGAAGATGTTTTAAATATGTTTAGTGAAGTGGTTCAAGATACATATGCTCGATTTGGTATTAATTTTAATTCTGATTTTAGTCATTTTACTTCTAATGATTTTCCTATTTTTGATGATGTTTATGCAACTATAATTGGTAGACTTCGTTCAATGACTGAAAAAACTCGTGAAAGAGATATTATGGAACGGCTTGAGATAAAGATTCGTCCTTTTACGAGAGAGTTGAAATATTATTTTAATGGTCATACTAGTGTAGATGCTAACGGAGATTTTTTAGTATTTAACATTAAAGAATTAATGAATAGTGATGCTAATATCAGAAATGCTTTATTATTTAATGTTTTGAAGTATGCGTGGGGTTTATGTTTAAATCCTAGTGTAAATACTGTATTGTCGGTTGATGAAGCTCATGTACTTTTAAGTGCAAAGAATACGCTTGGTGCTGAATTTTTAGCTCAGGTTCAAAGAAGAGCTAGAAAATATAATACAGGTACTATTATAATCACTCAACAACCTAGTGACTTTGTTGGCGAGGATATTATAGTTCACGGTAAGGCTATTTTTGATAATGCTTCTTATTATTTAATTATGGGATTGAAAAAGCAATCTGTTGATGATTTATCGATGTTGGTTGATTTGAATGATAACGAAAGAGAAGGGATTAAACGTTACAATCAAGGGGATGCATTGTTTGTATGTGGTAGTAGGAGAATGCAAATTAATGTAGTTGTCAGTGAGGAAGAGTTAGAATCGTTTGGTTCAGGTGGTGGATTTTAATTTTTTATAAAAGTGGTGATGTAGATGAAGAATAAAGAAGATTTTTTAAAAAACTTATTGAAAAAGAAGATTTTTTTGTTTTTTGTTACTGGTGGGGGTACCACTTTTTTGGTATTTTTACTTTTTATTCCGTTGTTTATAGCAGTATTGTTTTGTTTGGGATTATTGGACGGAGATGATTCTTCTAATAGTTCTTGCGTTAGATCTCAGTCAGTAGGAGAAATATGTAACTCAATTACTATTGAGGGACAAGGATCAATGGATATTGATGAATATGTTGCAGGTGTTGTAAATGGAGAAATTGGTGGAATGGTTGATACGAATTTTGAGACCTATAAAGCGGGGGCTGTTGCTGCTAGGAGTTATGTACTTGCTAATGTCAGTAAAGATTCAAGCGGTAATTGTGTTGTTGGTAATGGGGAAAACTTTCAAGTTTATAAATCCAATCCTGATGAGAATATGAAAAAAGCAGCTACTGATACTAGTGGACAAGTAATGGTTTTGGACAGTAAAGTTTATAGTACTCAGTATGACGCTTTTTGTTGGGATAAAAAAGATAGTTCAGACTATTATATTTGTCAAGGACATGATGATAATTTAAAAATTCCGTCAAGTTGGGTTGATTCTAAAGTTGCTAAGATTTATTTAGCTGCTCCTCATACTAGTTCTCATGGAAATGGTATGAGTCAATATGGTGCATGGTATTTGGCCACAGAAAAAAATTATGATTATAAAAGTATACTTGATTATTTTTATGGTGATGAAGGGGCTACTTTAGCTACCGCAAATGGGGTTACATCTAATTGTAGCAGTACTTTGACTAGTTTGTCTAATTATAATTTAGGTCATCAAGGACTGAATATATTGAATAGGACTTTAACCTCTTCTGAAATTACTAATTTAAATTCTTTTATTAATAATGAAGTTGATAAGGCTGGTTATGGTACTGGAGATGGTGTAGCTGCGGCTGGTCAATCACTTGTTTATGGATTGGAACAAATGGGATATTATTTAGGTTATTGTTGGGGAGGTGACAGATCTTCTGTTGGTGTTGGATCTCAATGGGGAGCATCTTCTTCAAGTTGTGATAGCGATAAAAAAACACATCCTTACTATGGTATGGATTGTTCTGGATTTGTTTCATGGGCTATACGAAATGGATGTACTAATTCTTTTGGGGGTCCTTCTACTTATGAAATGGAATATGGGCCTCATATTGATGTAACAAAAGCTAAACCAGGTGACATTATGCTTGACACTGATAGTCACGTTCGTTTGGTAGTTAAAAATAATGGTGATGGGACTGTTATTACTGCTGAATCTGGTGGTAGTGATGGTGATTTGAATTTTTCTGTTCATGGTAATGAGGCTGGGTATAATTATATAGATATGTCTAATTTTTATAAAAATACTTGTAAAGATACTAATCCATCTACGGGAAATAAGAGAGGAAGTGTAAGTAGCAGTTCTTCATCTGCTATTTCTACAGGGGATAATTTGCAGGTTCAAATTAATAATTACATTTCAAATAGTGCAGTTTCTGGAACTTGGTCTGTTTATATTAAGAATTTAAAAACTAAGAAAGTGGTAGATATTAATGCTAGTAGAAAGATGAATTCGGCTAGTTCAATCAAATTGTTTGTTTTGGCTTCTGCATATGATAAGGTAAAAAATGGTGATATTCTTGAGAATAAGATCAAAAGTGATGCTAAGCTAATGATTGAACAAAGTTCAAATGCTAATACTAATAATGTTATTGAAACGATTGGAGGAATTTCGGTTGTTAATAAATATATTACTAAAAATGGATATTCTAGTACACAATTAAATCGTCTTTTTGGAGGAAATTATACTAATAGTGGTATTGATAACTATACCAGTGCTAGGGATACAGGTGTGTTACTGGAAAAAATATATAATAGTTCTTTGATTTCGGCTAAGTATTCTAAAACAATGTTAAGTTTTTTAAAGAATCAGAATACTAGATCAAAAATACCAGCTGGTGTTTCTAATGGAACTGTTGCTAACAAAACGGGTGAAATTCCTGCGCAAGGTGTTCAAAATGATTCAGCTATTGTTTATAGTAGTGGTGCAGATTATGTTATTTCGGTGATGTCAACTACTTCTGATTCCAATGGTGCAATTAATAACATTAAAGAAATTTCTAGCATAGTTTATAATTATTATAATAAATAGGAGGAGATATGGAAAAGAGAAGTTTAATGTTTGTTCTTTTGTTGATTTTGTTTTGCTCTGGGTGTACGGTTCAATATAATTTAGATATTGATCATTATGATCGTATCAACGAACAAGTTATTTTAAAATCTAGTACATCTGCTGATACTGTAGCAATAAGGGATTATGTTTCTTATCTTCCTATTAATAAAGATGCTGATGATTCTTCAATTTTTAATCAAAAATTGGATGGAGTTGTTTACTATGATCAGAAAAAAAGTGCACTAAATGATGCAATCACTTTTCAGCATTTACATTCTTTTAATACTTTCCAAAATGACTATATTACGAGTGGTAGTTACAAATATGTAACTGTTTCGCAAAGAAAAAATAATTTAATACTTTCTACCAGTAAAGTTAATCAGGCATTTGAGCGATATGATAATTTAGATGAAATTGTGGTTAAAATCCATTCTAGATATAAATTAGTTGATACTAATGCTGATAATTCTAATAATTATACCTATATTTGGAGGATAGATAGAAATAATTATCATGATAAATTTTTATATTTGTCATTGGATTTAACTGATCGAAAAAAAAGTTTGTATGAAATGATTCAAAATTTTGGTATATTTACTTATTTTCCAATTATTTTAATATTATTGGGGATTGGTTTATTTATTTATTTATTTATTAAACGTAGTAAGAAGAGGGATCAAATCTGATATGACCTCCGTTTCTTGGCCATAGAAACGGGGTTTTTATATGAGTAAATTAAGCTATGAAGATAAAATAAATTTATATAATGATAGTAAATTAGGATTATCAAGAATTATGCTTTCAAAAAAAATATAATATATCAGTTCATGGTGTGCAATATTTGTGTTGTTTAATAGATAAGCATGGATTAAATAAAAATAAAAGCTATCCTAAATATATAAAATAAGATGCAATAGATAGGGTTTTAATTAATAATGAAGCCATTTGGGTAGTATCGTTGGATATCGGCTTGCCGAGTGATGGAATGTTACACTCTTGGATAAAAAAATATAAAAAAATGGGTTATAATATAGTTGAACGAAAGCGAGGACGGTCAACTATGCCTAAAGTGATAAAGAAAAAAGATAATGAAACAAAAGATGAAAAAATAAAAAGATTAGAACAAGAAAATTTATATTTGAAAGCCGAGTTAGAATACTCAAAAAAATTGAGAGCCGTTGTTCAAGCAAGGAATAATCAACAACAGAAGAAAAAGTAAATGTTGTAAGTGAACTTTGGCTAAAATATCCATTAATGATTCTTCTAAAAGTATCTGGTTTAGCTAAATCAGTATATTATTATACTTTATCTAAAATAGATAAAGATGATAAAAATAAGGAAATAATAGATAAAATAAAAGAAATATTTATAAATAATAAAGAAAGATATGGTTATCGTAGAATTACATTAGAATTAAGAAATCAAGGTTATAATGTAAATCATAAAAAGGTTTATATAATAATGGTTAAATTAAGTTTAAAAACCTTTAAAAAGAAATAAAATAGAATATTAATCATATAAAGGAACTTTTGGTAAAATAGCTGATAGCTACATTAATCGTGAGTTTTATGCAGATAAACCTAATGAAAAATGGTATACAGATGTGACCGAGTTTAATCTTTGTGGAGAAAAATGTTATTTAACACCAATATTAGACGGATATAATGGTGAAGTAGTATCCCATAATATTTCTATATCACCTAATTTAGAACAAATAAACGATATGCTTAATAGAGCCTTTGACAAAAACGATAATCTTGAAGGATTAATATTGTACTCAGATCAAGGATGGCAACATTAACATCAATCTTACCAACAAAGATTAAAAAGCAAAGGAATAAAACAGAGCATGTCTAGAAAAGGAAATAGTATGGATAATTGTATGATGGAAAACTTTTTCGGATTACTCAAAACAGAAATGTTTTATGATCAAGAAGACAAATATAAAACAATGGATGAATTAATTTCAGCAATAGATGACTATATTAATTATTATAATTGTGATAGAATTAAAGAAAAATTAAAAGGATTGTCACCCGTAAATTACAGGTTACAATCCTCTAATTAGAAACTATTTATAAACTGTCTAACTTTTTGTGGTCGATTCAATCCAACTCTTTTTTGTATGGGGAATAGTATTCACATTTTTATTAAATTTCCATAAAATAATCATGAAAGAAGAAAAGGGGGGATATCAATGAATGGATATGGATCTTCAGCGGCTATTGTATTGGTATTATTTATTTTACTTATTATCATACTAGGTGCGTGGATTTAATGAAATATAAGGGAGGTGAATATTATGTCTTCTAATTGTAATAATACCTGCAATAATAATTGTTCAGGTGTTGGAAATGGATTTTTAATTATAATAGTACTATATATATTACTTGCTATTATATTAGGATCTTGTTTCTTTTAAAATGATTTAATTTTATTTTTTCTTTCTATTTTTTGTATTAAAGTTGCTAATAAATAGAATATTTTAAGGATTAAAACTTTATTTAAGTTTTAGTCTTTTTTTTCAAAAAAACAAGAAAAAAGTATTGCAAAAATATATAAAGCATGGCATAATATTACTTGTTAGTTTAATCTAATTAAAAAGGCCTTTAAATTAAATTAAATTTTTTATTAACAATCGGTAATTTGTTACCAGAAGGTAAGTGAGGGATTTTTATGTTAATTGGTAAAAGAATAAAAGATATGAGATTAGAAAAGGGTATGAGTCAGCAAGAGCTAGGTGATATGATTGGTGTTACAAAAGTATCTATTTGTGGGTATGAAAATGGTACTAGAACACCTAGTTTAGAGACTTTTTGTATATTAGCTGATATTTTTGAGACTACTACTGATTATTTACTTGGTAGAGAGGTTCCTGTTGTGACTGAGGATGGTAGCGAATATATAGGGGCTGTTTCAAGAGATGATATTGATATTATTAATGAGATCAGACATTATCCTAATTTATATGCAAAGTTGATAAAAGATGTTAAGAGATATGTTAGTTTAATTGTGAAGAAGATGCGATAATAAGTTTTTGCTTATTATTTTCTTTTTGTTCGTTGAATTCTAAATAAAGTGCACAATTAAGTGCATTACGACCCAAAATGTGTATTTTCATAAGAAAATGCACAT
>CAKPLX010000007.1 GCA_934167785.1 uncultured Bacilli bacterium | reverse complement strand
TTTTATCTCAAAAAAATTAGTCCAATTATTTTGAACTAATTTTTTCTAGGTCCCCTCAAATTCGAAGAACCGAAAAAGTGAGACAATTTGTCTCACTTTTAAGTATGTATAGCACATCTTTATGGTAAAGTGTATTCTTTTTCTGTTTTTTTATTTTTGTAGAAAGAGGATAAAATGAATGAAGTAAAAAATTTGATGGGTTGGATGATAAAAAAATAAAGATTACCTCTATTGAAAATGAGAAAATAAAGGGTAATAACGCAAAAATAATAAGTGCAATAAGCACAATTCAGAGAATAAAATGTCCTGTATGCAATAAATATACAAGCAGTGTACACGATTATTTAAAGCCTATAAATTCTAAATATGTTAAAGTTGCTGAATACGATTGTTATTTGCGTATTACAAGGAAAAGATTTATATGTAGAAGATGCAATAAAAGGATAACAGAAGATGTAGGAATTGTCAGAAAAGGCAAAAGCATTACTAATATCTTGGAAATAAAAATAAGAAAGGATTTATTAAGACCATGCTATATATAGCAGAAATAAATAATGTATCGTCTGATAAAGTTAGAAACATATTAATTGAAGCAATGAGCGATTACCCTAAGTATGTTAAAACGTTACCAGATATAATATCACTAGATGAATTTAAAGCAGATACTAAAGAAGGTAAATATGCATTTATAATGAATAATTCAATTAGAAAAAGGACATTAGATATTTTACTAAACAGAAGAAAGGAGTATTTAATAGGCTATTTTGATAGAGTGGAAAACAGAGAAAACGTTAGGTATGTAATTAGTGATATGTATGAGACATATTTGATAATTACAAAAATAATGTTTAAAAATGCAAAATATGTAGTTGATAGATTTCATTATACTGAATATATAATGAGCGCTTTAGACAATATAAAGATAAGATTACAAAAGACTTATGGATATAATTCTCAAGAGTATAGATTACTTAAGAATAAGAAAAATGTTAGTTTATTAAGAAAACATTACAATGATATTAATTGGTATGTGTATATGAACATGGCAGATATGTTGATAAATTACCAATTAATATTTTAAATGAAATGCTTAACATAAATGAGGAATTGGATAGAGAATATCAATTAAAAGAATTATTTTTAGATATTATTGAATATGATTTAACACCAAAAGAAGCAAAAAAAGAATTGGAAAGTTGGATAGATTTGTGCATTGAAAGTGAAATTGAAGAATTCATTGAGGCGTCAAAAACAATTAGTAATTGGTTGGAGTATATATGTAATTCATACATAGATAGAAGATTTACAAATAGATATACAGAGGGATTAAATAATAAAATTAAGGTGATAAAACGAAGTGCGTATGGATATAAAAATTTTAGTTTTTTTAGATTAAGATTAATGTATATTTTTAATGGAAAAATTAGTGGAAAAATTAATAAAAATAAAAAAAAGAAAAATTAGAAAAAACTAATAATTTAATAAAATAGAAAAGTATAAATTTTAAGGTATCAACAGCGACGAAAAAGCAGTAATAAAAATTTTGAATAAATTATTACTGCTTTTCTTAGTAATTACAAGGCATTATCTAGAATTAAGTTCCCATCAAAAAGTTTAGAACCTAAATCATTTAGTGCTCAATGATAAGTGTTGAGTGCTTTTTTTTATAAATTTTAGATTATTCTACCAATGGTTTATTGAAATTTATTTTATTGTATGTTAAATTCAACTTAGAGATAGGAGAGGTAAAATGAATAATTTAAAAATAGGAAGTTTTATTCGTGAATGTCGTTTAAATCTAAAAATGACCCAAAAAGATTTAGCAGAGAAACTTGGTCTTACAGATAAAGCGGTTAGTAAATGGGAACGTGGTTTAAGTTTACCTGATATTATGATTTTAGAAGATCTGGCAAATATTTTGGGGGTTAATGTTTTGGAGTTAATTCAAGGAAAAAGATTAGAAAATAAAAAAGATTCTAATTTTACTGATTTTATTGCAATGATGAAATATTCTAGATCAAGCATAATTATTTTATTTCAAAAAATATTTCGTTATTTTGCTTCTTTTCTTATTGCAAGTCTTTGTCTTTTTTTCTTTTTTACTAACCTAAAAAGTATTTTTATGGAAATAAGGGTGGTAGATGTATCTCAGAATAAATTTCATTATCCAACTGATAATGATTATCAAAAATATATTAGAGATTTATCTTTTTTAATTAGAGAGGTTAACTTTAAAATGAATAAATTTTATTCTAACCAGGGAACTTTTAGTGATGAGGAGTACAATACTTTAAAAATAAATGTTGATTTAATGAAGAATATGTTAGAAAAGGGGGAAGTAGATTATTATTTGAATCATAAAAAATATACATTTAAAAAATTTATTCAGTTCTATAGTGATTATAAATTCCTTACGGATGGTAATGTAGATGAAAAGGAAATATATAAAATTTTACTAAAAAAAGATAATACTTTAGGGGATAATCTAATTTATATTAATGAAAATTTATCTGATTTAAGGAAAAGTTATTTTGAAGTGTTTACTTATTTAGAGCAACCTTATTCTTATCAATTTAGGCTTCCTTATAAAGGTTATCTTCCTAATCCATTAACAATTATTCATTATCAATATAAAATTTATAATAAAATACTAAATGATGTGATTAAGGTAGGTGAGATTAAATGAATGGTAAGGTGTTTTTTAAAAATATTCTTTTATTTCTTGTGGTTTTTGTTTCTTTCTTTTTCTTTTATGTGACTGATTTGAACTTGATTAAAATAGGAATCAATGGAGTCATATTGCAAGATATTTTTACTATTTTTACTTTATTGTTGCCATTTACAGTAGGAGGGCAAATTATTTTTCTCTTAAAGAAAAGTAAAAAAGTAAATATTGCTTTTATGATTTATCATATTGTTATTTTTTTCCTTATTATTTTTAAAATTATTAAAGAAACTATTTTAGTGGGAGATTTTGATTATGATTGGTTATCTTTGTTATATGTAATGGTTATTTTTAGTTATTTTGTTTTTTCAATGATTATTAAGAAAAAAGATAGTTGGTATGATAACTTGGTTATTCTTTTTAGTCTGTTTGTTCTATTTATTTTTTCTCGTTTTTATTTAGATCAAAACTTTTTACATAATATTTTTCATGATGGTTATATCAATAATGGGAATGAATTTTATCTAGATTATGTAAGGCAGTATTATTTTTGCTTTATTGTTGGGTATATTACTATTTTTGTTGGTGAAATATTAGAAAATATATCTTAAAAATACTAAGAAAAGTGAATACTGAGGAGAAAAAAGTTTGAGGATAAAGTACTTGCTATGGAAAAGAATTAGGTATTACCTTTTTTATTTCTTGTGTAGCTATTCTTGTATTGAAAGAGTTATCTGAATTTAATGATAATATTGAAAAGTTTAATTGGCAGAAGTATATTTTAGAAAAATCTTTGTAGTTTACCTCAACATCAGTGGTATCAACTGTTATCTTATTTAAATAGAAAATATTTCTTACTTTAAGTGAATTAAATTTTTCTTCTACTCGAGTATTTATCATTTTCCTCTCCTTTCTGAAAGGGATATTTGTATATTATTTGCCTTATTTTTAGAGGTTAAAAAAGTTTAAGTATTTTTTGTTTATCTTTTAAAATACCAATTATTTAGAAAAGTAAAATCCTTCTATTGACTTTTATTTCTATTTTTTTTATAATTAGTTTAATTTGTTAAAGCAAGTGAAGGAGCCGTTATTTAAGATGTTTTTTTAAGAGAGTCTATTATTGGTGAGAGATAGATAATAAATATTAAATAAGAATCACTCTGGAATGTGAACTTTTGAATTAAGTAGAAAGTGTCCGGGTTAAAACCCGTTATGTGAATGAAGTGCACAAAGATTTTGTGAATTAAGGTGGTACCGCGTGTTATCTCGTCCTTAAATTTAGAAGTTTTTGTGTTTTTATTTTGGAAAGAAGGATGATTGAAATGTACGAGAGCTTAGATAAAAGAGAGATTAAGGAAGTCGAAAAAAGTATATTAGCTACTTGGAAAAAAGAAGATATTTTAAATGAAACCATCAAAAACCGAGAAGGTGGGAAAGATTTTGTTTTTTATGATGGCCCAATTTATGCAAATGCTAAACCTGGTATTCATCATGTTTTTGCGAAGACGATTAAAGATTCTTTTTGTAAGTATAAAGTAATGAATGGATATAGAGTATTAAGAAAGATTGGTCTTGATACGCACGGGCTTCCGATTGAAGTAAATGTTGAAAAAAAATTAGGATTTACTGGTAAAGCGGATATTGAAAAATTTGGCGTAGATGCTTTTTGTCGTGAGTGTAATAAGGCAACCGCTACAAATATTAATGAAGTGAATCATATTACCGATATGATGGGACAATTTATTGATTGTAAAAATCCTTATATTACTTGTTCTAATGATTATATTGAATCAGAATGGTGGATTATTAAACAAATGGACGAGAAGGGGCTTTTATATCATGGAAATAAGGTATTATGGTATTGTCCTAGATGTGGTACAGAATTATCTCAATTTGAAGTATCACAAGGGTATACTAAAACTAGCGTTAATACGGTTATTGTTCCTTTAAAGCGAGTAGATGCTGATGAGTATTTCTTAGCTTGGACAACAACACCTTGGACCTTAATGGCAAATGTTGCGATTTGTGTTAATCCCGATATGACTTATATTAAAGCTAGTTCTAAGGGATATCAATTTATTGTAGCAGAAAGTCTTGCTACTCGTGTTCTTGGAGAAGATTATGAGGTAATTGATACTTTTAAAGGGAATGACTTGGTTGGGATAAAATATGAACAATTAATGCCTTTTGTTCATGTTGAAGGAAAATGTCATGAAGTTATTGCGGATCATTATGTAACGGATAGTGATGGTACGGGTATTGTTCATATTGCTCCTGCATTTGGTGCTGATGATAACCGCGTTTGTTCTCAAAATGGAATTGGTTTTGTCAATCCAGTTGGTCTTGATGGAAGATATACAACTGGTCCATGGGAGGGTCGTCTTGTTACGGATCCTGAACTTGAGATTGATATTATTAAATGGTTAAAAGCAAATGATAAGTTATTTAAGAAAATTAAAATTGAACATGATTATCCACATTGTTGGCGTTGTAAGAGTCCTTTAATTAGTTATCCTAAATCTGCTTGGTATATTAAAACTACTGAGTATAAAGATAAAATTATTGAGGCAAATCAAAAAATTCATTGGTATCCTGCTTATGTTGGAGAAAAACGTTTTGGAAATTGGCTTGAGAATATAGTTGATTGGGGAATTTCTAGAAATCGTTATTGGGGTTGCCCACTTCCAGTTTGGGAATGTTCTTGTGGTAAAAGAAAGGTTATTGGTTCTCTAGATGAGTTACAAGAAAATGTGGTTGAGGATGTTAATGTAAGAGAGATGGAATTACATCGTCCTTATGTTGATCAAATTCATTTAAAATGTTCTTGTGGCAAAGAAATGGCTCGGGTTACTGATGTTTTAGATGTTTGGTTTGATTCTGGTTCGATGCCTTATGCACAATTCCATTATCCTTTTGAGAATAAAGAATTATTTAAAAGTCAATTTCCAGCAGACTTCATTGCGGAAGGACTTGATCAAACAAGAGGTTGGTTCTATGTTTTACTTGTTATTTCTACCATTATTTCAGGAGAAAGTTCATTTAAGAATGTTGTTGTTAATGATATGATGTTGGATGAATTTGGTAAGAAGATGAGTAAATCCATTGGAAATATTGTTGATCCTATCGAAATGATGGAGAAGTATGGAGCAGATAATATTAGATGGTATATGTTATATACATCTCCTGTTTGGACGCCTTTAAAATTTTCTGAGGCTGGAGTAAGAGAAGTTCATAGCAAGTTCTTTAATCCATTTAAAAATACTTATACATTCTTTCAAACGTATGCGAATATTGACCAGATTAATATTGATGAATGCAAGGTTAAGTATGAAGATAGAGAAGAGATTGATAAGTGGCTTTTAAGTAAATATAATAATCTAATTAAAAAGGTAAGAGAATTTTATGAAATGTATGATCTAAATTTGGTCGTTAGAGAGATTACTAATTTTGTTTCTGAAGATTTATCGAATTGGTATATCAGAAGAAATCGAAATCGTTTTTGGGGAAGTGATATGAATACAAGTAAGAGGAGTGTTTATATGACAACTTATGAAGTAATGGAAGGATTGTGCCGTTTATGTGCTCCTATTATTCCTTATTTAACAGAAGAAATTTACACAAAATTAACAAAGAAAAAATCCGTTCATTTAGCCGATTTTCCTGTTTGCTCTAAAGAATTAATCAATGAAAAATTAGAATATAAAATGGATTTGGTTAGAGATTTAATTACGATGGGAAGAAATATAAGAGAAGAGTCTAAGATAAAAGTTAGACAACCAATTAAAAGTGTGATGTTATCTTCTTCTCTTAAAGAGGATATTTCTGGACTTGAATCACTAATTAAAGAAGAGTTGAATGTTAAAGAAGTATTATATGTTAATGATGTTAACTCATATATGAATATTACTTATAAACCTAATTTTAGAGTAGCTGGCAAAGTATTTGGTAAAGATATGAAAGATTTTTCTAACTATTTGATGAATATTACGAAAGAAGACTTAGAAAAGTTAGCTCATGGAAATTTGACTGTTCAATTTAATGGAACCGAATACAAAATAACTAAGGATTTAATTGATCAAAAAATAGAATCAAAAGAAGGATTTAATGTTTGTGTAAACGATCAATTAATTATTATTCTTGATTTAGAATTAACTGATGACTTGATTAATGAAGGTCTTGCTAGAGAGACAATTTCAAAAATTCAAAATTTGAGAAAAAGTATGGGCTTTGATATTGCAGATAGAATTCATATTTATTATTCTTCTAATGATTTATATAGTAAGAAAATAAGTGATTATATTAAGTTTATCTGTGATGAGACACTTGCGATGAATATGGAGAGAGTAAATGATATCAAGGATTTTGAAAAAATTAATGAATTTGAAGTAGGTCTAAGATTAGAAAAAATGAAAGAGGAATAAGTAAAAAAGACTAGTATTAAGAAAAAATACAAGTCTTTTTTAAGTTGAACGAAAAACATAATAAAAGTGATGGATAGTAATAAAAATAATATTAACTAAAGTAGCAATTAAAAGTCCCCACATTCCAATATGGAAAAAAGATAAAGTAAGTAAAAGAAGACAACGAATAATAGATCCATATAAGGTTCCTAACATTGCTTCTTTAGCTTTATTCATTGCCTGCATACTAGCCGTAAGAGGCCCTTGAATATAATGAAGGAGGAAAAAAGGGGCAACCACTTTAATATAAATTAAACCTTCATTAGTATTATAAATTAACTTTAAAAAATATTGTGGTATACACATAAAAAGAAGAGTACAAGGAACACCAATGATTAGCGACAAAGTAATTGCTTGTTTAATTTTATACCTTGTATAATTTAAATTTCTTTGACTATAAGAACTAGAAACAACCGGTAAAAGTGCATTCGAGATTGCCATAGTAAAAAAAGATGGTAATAGTAATAAAGGATAAACATATCCATTAATAATTCCATATTGAATAGTAATATATTCAGAAGTATAACCTGATTTTGTTAAAGCGTAAGTCAAAAGAATAGGTTCTAAGAAATAAGAAAATGAACCAATTAATCGACTTCCTGTTGTCGGAAGACTAATATCTAGTAGATCCATTAAAATTGTTTTATTATATTTAAAGTCTTTAAGTGTAATTTTTTGATGTTTAGGAAGAAAACAAAGAAGAATTAAAATAGAAGCTCCTTCACTTAAAATATTAATTAACACAACCCCTGTAATTGCTGTTGCAAGAGAGTATTTCATTAGATATTTTACTACTGTCAAAGTAAGAAATAAACGTACAATTTGTTCTAAAATATTTGCAATAGTAGTAGGAAACATTCTTTCTATTCCAAAAAAATATCCTTTAATAATAGAAGAAATACAAATAAAAGGTAGCGTAAAACCAATAGCAATTAAAGGATAATAAGTAACTTTATTATGCAATAAACATTCACTCAAAAAAGGCGCAATCAACAATAAGAGAAAAATCAAAAGAAAATTAAAGAAAAGAGCTAAAGGGACAACGCCTAAAACAATTTTTTTATGTCCCTTTTCTCTTTCGCTAATCAGTTTAGAAATAGCAACAGGGAGTCCTAAAGAACAAAGGGTAATAAAAAGATTAAAAGTAGGGAGAATTAAAGAATAAATTCCAATTCCCTTTGTAGAAATTGTTCTAGTCAAAATAATTTTAATAAACATTCCTAAAATTTTACTAATAAAACCACCAATAATTAAAATAATAGTGGATTGAATAAACTTGTTTTTCATAGTAAAATATATGCACCTTAAAAAATAAATAACCTAGTAAATTTCAAAATATTAGTGTATAATGTCATAAGGAGGAATAAAAATGGATGCATATACAATCATTGTAATGATTTTTGGACTATTGATTTTAACTATTTTAATTTTACTCTATTTTTATAATAGAATTAAGATAAAAGAAAATGAAGTTTTAAAGCAATATAATCATGTAAAAAAATATATTTTAGAAGAAAGGAATAATATTTTGGAAATGGTTAAATTCATCAAAGAAACTTTTGAAGACGAAGGGGCTTACGCAAAAGAACTTACAGCTTCAGTAGAAATACTAGATCATTTATCCAATAAAGATGGAAATTTAAAAAAATTAAAAAAAGTTCAAAGTACTAATCAATCTTTTTTCGATTTAGAAAAAGTTTATCCTAAATTAAAAAAGAATAAGGACTATCTTACCTTAAAAGAAAAAGCCACCACGATTCGAGAGAGAATGATTTATTCTTTTGATGACTATAATAAAAAGGTTCGTGAGTACAATGCTATGGATGAAATAGAAATTTATTCACGGATAAAGAAAATCGCGAGATTTCCAAAATATGATTGTTACAAATGAAAGAATTCTTTTATCAAGGAAAATATTATCCCATTAAAATAACCAGAAAAAGAAATAAAAATACTTATATTCGAATAAGAGAAGGAGAAATCATTATCACTACAACTCTTTTTATGACAACTACTAAAATTTTAAAATTACTTCAAGAAAATAAAATAACTATTGAAAAAATGATCGAAAAAGAAATCAAAGAACGCACAAAAGAAAATGATTTTTTTCTTTTAGGAAAGAAGTATGAAGTAATAATTAAAAAGGAAAAAAAAGAAGTTGAAATAGAAGAGGATAGCATTTATTCTCCTAGTATAGAACAATTAGATCAAGCAATTCAAAAATACTCTAGAGAATTATTTCAAAAACATTTGCAGTATTATTATGCTCTTTTCGAAGAAAAAATTCCATCACCCAATCTAAAGATTCGAAAAATGAAAACAAGATGGGGAGTATGTAACACAAAAAATTATAATATTACCCTAAATAGTGAGTTAATAAAATATGAAATAGAATGTTTAGATTATGTTATTATTCATGAACTTTCCCATTTCATAGAACCAAATCATTCTACAAATTTTTGGAAGATCGTTTCAAAATATTGTCCAAATTATAAAGAAATTCGAAAAAAATTAAGGAGTTGAATTTATGTTAATTACATCTGTACATAATGAGCATATTAAAGAATTAGACAAATTAAAAAATAAAAAATATCGTGACCAAGTAGGTTACTTTTTAGTAGAAACCAAACATTTAGCTCTAGAAGCCTATCGCGCTGGATTAATTAAAGAATTAATTTTAGAACAAAACGAAATTTTTCCTATGGATGTTCCAACTTTATATGTTTCCAAGGAAATCTTAAAAAAGTTAAGTTCAACATCTACTCCCTCAAAAGTAATGGCTGTTGTTTATAACAATAAATTACCAAAAGAAATAGGAGAAAAAGTACTAATCTTAGATAAAATTCAAGATCCAGGAAATTTAGGAACAATCATTCGAAGTGCAGTAGCTTTTAATATTGATACCATTATTTGTAGTCAAGATACTGTTGATGTTTATAATCCAAAGGTAATTCGTGCCAGCCAAGGTATGATGTTCCATATTCCTATTTTAGTTCAAGATCCCGAGCAAACAATTAAAGAGCTTCATCAAAAAGATTATAAAGTAATAGGAACTAAAGTAACAAATGGAGAAGATGTCAGAAAGGCAGCTATTTATTCTCATTTTGCTTTAGTAATTGGCAATGAGGGGCAAGGAATAAGCGATAAAATAGAAAATTTATGCGATCAGTTTTTATATATTAAGATGAATGGGAATTGTGAGAGTCTAAATGCCAGCGTAGCAGCCTCAATCTTGCTGTATGAAATTAGTAATAAGTAGGTGAATGAAATGGAATATATTTATTTAGGTAAAATTGTAAATACTCATGGTATAAAGGGAGAATTAAGAATAATTTCTTCTTTTCGTTATAAAGAAAAAGTCTTTGTTAAAAATTTTTCTCTTTACATTGGTAAAAAATATGAAAAAGAAATCATCAACAGTTATCGTCCTCACAAAAACTATGATATGATCACTTTAAAAGGATATGAAAATATTAATGAAGTATTAAAATATAAAGGGTTACCCGTTTTTATTAAAAGAGAAGATTTAGATTTAACGGAAAATGAAATTTTAGATGAAGACTTAATTGGTTTACCTGTATGGATAAATGGAGAAATAAAAGGTTATGTTGAGCAAGTTGTTCCTGGAAATCAAGATAAATTAATTGTTACTAATCAAAATAATAAATATTATATTCCCTACGTAAAAGGAATCATTCAAAAAATAGATAAAGAAAAAGGAATTATTTTAGAAAATATTTCCGGATTAATAGAATAATATAAAAAAATCTTCTTTTTCGTAAACAAATAGATAAAAAGAGATTTGTCCATACTTTTAATGATATAATATTAGGTAACAGTTAGAGGGTGAGTCATGAAAATTGATATTTTAACATTATTTCCAGAAATGTTTACAGGCTTTTTAAATGAATCGATTATCAAAAGAGCCATCGACAAAAAATTAGTATCAATAGAAGTTCATAACATTAGAGACTATTCTAATTTTAAAAACAAGCAAGTAGATGATTATCAGTATGGTGGAGGAGCAGGAATGGTGTTGATGTGTGAACCTATCTTTAATGCTATTGAAACACTCAAAAAAGAAGATTCCATTGTTGTGATGTTAAGTCCCAGTGGAAAAAAATTTTCCGAAAAAACAGCAAGGGAGTATGCTAATTTAAAACATTTAATTTTATTATGTGGCCACTATGAAGGATTTGATGAACGAATTAAAACCATCGTTGATGAAGAAATTTCTATAGGAGATTTTGTCCTAACCGGAGGAGAAATTCCCGCCATGGCCATAGCAGATGCCATCACCAGACTAATTCCTGGAGTAATTAATGAAGAAAGTTTAGTTAGTGAAACTTTTAATGATGACTTAGTAGATTATCCAGTTTATACAAAGCCAGTAAATTTTAGAGGACTAGTAGTTCCTGATGTACTACTAAGTGGACATCATGCTAATATAAAAAAGTGGCGTGAGGAACAAAGAATCGAATTAACTAAGAAAAGGGATGGAGAATAAGGATGGAAAAGAATTATTATTTACATAAAAATAAAAAAACTGGAGAAATTTTATATTTAGAATATGATAAAATTAAAGGCTATCCAATAACTCCTAAGACGAAGATAGAAGATGCTATCGAAGTCCATAAAATTATCTTTGCCAATAAAACACTTCAGGAAAAATTAATTCGCAAAAAAGTAGAAATTAAACTAAAGTATTTGGTACGAAAATTAGAAGAATTTGATACAACCGAAGAAGGAAGTAGTGGGGATATTCAAAATACAATTATTGAAGCCGAAAAATTAAGAGTGAATATTTTAAATCGTTATATTCATTACTTAGGAAATACTTATGGAAGTTTTGCACTAAACAAATTACAAATTATGATTAATCAATTAAGAATTAATTTATATCAAACTGTTCAAAAAGAAAGATATCAAGCCATCAAAAAACATTTTGATGAGCAAGAATTATATTATTTAGACGAAGAAGATCAAAAGAAGGGAAGAGGTAGATAATGTATTATTTCATTGGAATCAAAGGAACTGGGATGAGTGCTTTAGCAGTAATTTTAAAACAATTAGGTTACGAAGTTATGGGAAGTGATGTAGATAAACATTTCTTTACTGAATCGGAATTAATAAAGAATAATATTCCTATTTACCCTTATCAAGAAGAAAATATTTTAAAAAATTATATAATCATTAAAGGGGCATCAATAAAAGAAGATAATATTGAATTAAAAAAAGCAAGAAGTTTAGGACTAAAAATATATGAATATAATGAAATGGTAGGGGAATTAACCAAAAAATTTAAAACAATTTGTATTGCTGGATGCCATGGCAAAACAACAACTACCAATATGATGGCACTAGCCTTTAAAGATAGAGGCATAAATTATTTGATTGGTGATGGAACTGGTTGTGGAAAAAAAGACAATTCTTATTTTGCTTTAGAATCTTGTGAATATCAAAGACATTTTTTAGCTTACCACCCAGCAATTGCTGTTATTACAAATATTGACCTTGATCATGTTGACTATTACAAAGATATCAATGATATCATCGATGCTTATACAAGTTATGCTACTTTAGCTAGTCAAGTTGTAGTAGCCTATGGAGATGACCCATATACTAGAAAAATGAAACTAGACAAAAAAGTGATTTATTTTGGGTTAGAAAAAAATAACGATATTCAAGCAATTAATATTTCATACAATAAAAATGGAATTTCCTTTGACATCGAAGCGTATGGTCATTTTGATTTACCACTTTTTGGCAAACATCAATTATTAGATGCTCTCGCAGTAATTACAGTTGCTAAAATAGAAGGTTTACCTTATGAAGAAGTAAATCAGAATTTACAATATTTTCATGGAGCAAAGCGTCGTTTTACTGAAGAAGTAATTGGAAAAAATATTATTATTGATGATTATGCGCATCATCCTAATGAAGTACAAGCAACAATTGAAGCAATCAAGCAAAAATATCCAGAAAAAAAATTAATTGCCATTTTTCAACCTCATACATTTACAAGAACCAAAGAATTTGCCAAAGATTTAGCAAAAGTATTTAAAACTACTGATGAATGTTATATTTTACCAATTCATCCAGCAAGAGAAAAACAAGAAGATTATCCAGAGGTAACATCCAATTTAATTATTAATCGTTTAGAAACAGCGCGCCCAATTACTTTAAATGATGCAGAGATATTAGCAAAATATGATAACGCGGTATTTGCTTTTATGAGTCCAAACGACATTAGTAAATTAGAAAATGATTTAAAAGAAAAACTAAATAATAAATAGGAGAAAAAATGAAAAACAAAAAGCCATATATTGTATATCAAAAACAAGATCAACAGCAAAAAAACATAAAATTAAATATTTTCAATCAAAGTAGAGTTAAACAAGAGATTAATCAAAAAAAAGAATACGATATTAAAGAGCGTTTCAGACTAAATAAAGAAATCAAAAAAATTTATTTTTACAATGTAGAATTTGTTGGTAATTTTGAAAATTCATTTTTACTTCAGGAAGATCAAACCATTATTTTTAAAAATTGTTTTTTTGATAATTATAAACTTAATCTTTCAGGAGGTAACTTTTTTCTCATTGATCCACTATTTAAAAAATCGATAGTTAGTATTAATGCTGAAGAAGTAAATAATTTGTATTTCAAATTATCAGCTCAACCGATAAAAAATGAAATACATTGTGATTTTGATTATGGAAATAACTTAGAATTATTTGCAAACAAAAATTTAAAAAGTTTAAATATCGGTGATTATCAAAATGTTCGTTTATCTAACTTGCAAGATTTAAATACTCTTGATTTAGATGCCAAAAAGGTAGAATTTTCCACTAATAATTGCATAATTATTCCGGATTTTGTCCGTGTTGTAACTTCTCAATTCATTTTACATAAAAATTTCATTTTAAAAGCAAAAGAAATATGGCTACCAGATACAACCTTAATAGTGGGAGAACAATTTCAATTGATCGCCAATAAGATTCAAATAGGAGGAAATCGTTATCTTGGAAACTTAAGCGAAAAAGCTACTGTTACAGAAAAAACATTTTCTTCAAGTAATCAACTAGAACAGCAAAGAAAATTATGTTCAGTTCTAAAGGGAATAAGGAACTATTTAGAGAATCAGGCAGAAAAGGAATTAAATGATTATCAAAAAATTCAAAAACAAAGATTATTACAAAGAAAGAAAATTGATCAGTATTTTCATTAAAAAGAAGTGATAAAAATGCAAAGATATTTTGTGAAAGAAAAAAAAGATAATTTATTAGAATTAGAAAAATCAGATCTACATCATTTAAAAAATGTAATGCGCTACAAAGTAGGAGACAAAATAGAATGTGTCTATGAAAAAAATTTATATATTTGTTCAATAGACGATTTATCTTCTTGTTGGGTGTCTATTTTATCTGAAGAAAAAGGAATTACTAACCCAAAAAAAATAAGTATTGCTGTTGGAATGGTAAAAGAACAAAAATTTGATTTAATTTTACAAAAATTAACTGAACTAGGAATAGATGAAATTATTCCACTAAAAATGGAAAGAAGTATTGTCAAATTAGGAACTGAAAAAATTGAAAAAAAATTAGAACGATGGAAAAAAATTTGTAAGGAAGCAGCGGAACAGTCAAAAAGAAATGATATTCCTACAGTTCATGTTCCAATTACCATAGAAGAATTAAAAAATATGGATTATGAACAAAAATTTGTGTGTAGTACAAAGAAGCAAAATAAATTAAATTATAACTATTTACACCAATTTGAAAAATGTGCTACAATGATATTCGTAATTGGTCCCGAAGGAGGAATATCTGATCAAGAAGAAAATACTTTAGTATCGTCTGGATATTCTAAAGTATCCTTTGGAGACCAAATCATGCGAGTAGAAACTGCTACAATTTATGTAGCAAGTATTCTTCAATTTATGAAGTAAGGGGGCTTTTAAAATGGATATTCTTTTTCTTTTTACAACGATTGTTTTATTTCTTTTATGTATTCAGTTATGGCAAGAAAATAAAGAATTAAAAAAAAACTTACAAAATTTTGAAAATCAAGAACAAAAGAAAAAGAGAGAATATTTATCCAAAAATACTTCAAAAGAAGATACTTTTTCAGTACAACAATTATCAATGAAAGAAAAAGAAAAATTCCTTTCATCGAAACAAGAATTTCAAAAAATACAAAACATAATGGAAAAAAGCAATCAAAATAAAAAAAGGGAAGTTATGAGTAGTATATCACGAAAACCAGAATTTAGTTTAAAGTCAGAAATTCAAGATACTGTTTCTAAAAGTACAGTATCTTTCCTGCCAAAAAATCATTCGATTGATTTTAGTGAACTTGTAAAAAGAAGTGAAGTAACTTCTTCTTCAATTGAAAATAATACTCAAAATAAAGATTATTTAGAAAATCTTTCTAAGCGACTAGAAGAAGAAATTAAACCACAAACAATAGAATTAACAGATTATGAAAAAGATCAAGAAGAAAATGCGATCATTAGTTATCAAGAATTATTATCTATTAAGGATCACCCATCTATGCCTGAAGAAAAAATTAATAATCAACAACTTTTAGAAGAGTTAAAAAATTTTCGTAATCACTTGAGATAAAGAATATAGTTAAAGAAAAAAACATATGCTGTAATATGAATCAACAAAATAGGGAAACCGCAAAATTGATCACGATTACAGCCTTTTTAATTGGATATGTCTTAATTGATAAATTAAACAGTAATGAACAAAATGCTTTAGGGAATTTTTTTATGCTAATTGGACAAACTTTATGTACATCAGGAAGTGAAAATTTTAGAAGAGATTGGAAGAATACCGCAAATCTTACTAATCAAGATAAAATGAGAGAGGGGTATAGCAATAGTCAAATGACAAAATCAGATTTGATTCGTATTCTAAAAAGTGCAAGGGATGTCTTTAATGATGAGATTAGTAAGTTAAATTAAAAAATACTTTCTTTTTACCTTTCTTTTTGATAAAATAAAGATAGATAGAAAGAGGTAAAAAATGATAAAAGCATTGATATTTTTATTAAAATATAAGATATTAAAAGATCCAATCAATCTTTCTTATCACACTAAAGAATTTTTTTTATTAAATAAAAATACAAGAAGAAAAGTTCTAGATAAGTATTTTGAAAAATTAGATCCTAATTTTCCAATTGATGCTTACTTTAATACAAAAGAATCAAGAGTTTATTCTAATAATGAAGAAATAACTTTTTATAATTGTTACTATTTTGATAAATCAATTATTGAATTAAATATTAATAACTTATCTTTAATTGATAAATTTAAATTAGAAGAAGAAAAAAAGGAATACTTAATTTCCTATAGTTTAGAAATAATAAAGGAAGACCACTTAACCCTAGATATTAAAAATTTATTAATTTACCCTGATAAATTACCGATATCTTTAAGCCAAAATATTGATTTTATGCGTTATGTAACTTCTCTTGATTTTCGCAATATTAAATATTTAGTATATAATGACAAGTGTATTACTAGCCAAAGAGAACTTATTCAACTCTCTTTGGTAAAAGCTAGAGAAAAACATGCGCCAATTGATGCGTTTTTAAAAAATGATCAGACTCTCCCAAAGGAATTAGCCCAAAATTTCGATTTTATTTTATACTTAATTGAAACAAATATTTGCTACATTAAACATTTAACAGAAGAAGTATTAAATCAAACTACAATTACAGGAAAAAATCTTTTAACAAAAACAATTATTACTTCTCTAAAGAAAAATCCTGAATTTCTAAAAATTGTCGAAGAAAACTTCTCTTTAGCTAGTTATTTAAATGAGGATATGGAATTTATTCAGTATTTATTACAGGATAATATAGATAATATTTCCTATATTACTTGGCACCATCTACCAGATACCATTCGTCAGAAAATTATCGATCGAATTACTGAACAATTAGAAAAAAATCATGAAAATATTGATATTATGAATTATCCTTTTCATGATCTATTTTTAGAAAATTATGCCTTTATGCAGTATTTAATTATGAAAGATTTCAGATGGATTGCCGTAAGCCGATTAAATAAAAAAGAAGAAAATGATAAATTAATTGATTTAAGTTTTTCAAGAATGAAAGAACTACATTATCACTTCAAATTGGAAGACTTTTTAGAAGATGGACATCGCATGAATCAAAGATTAATTGAAAATAAAAAAATGCTGGGTTATTTTTTTAAAAATAAAGTACCAATCATAAAATATATTGATTTTTTTCAACTAAATCATACCAAAAGTGTTGTCGAAAATATTTTATTCTATATTGAAAAAAAAGAATATGAATTTCACAATGAAGAATTTTTAATTGATGGAAAATATCCTATTCCTCTTAGCAATAGTTATCGTTTTATGCGCTACGTAATTGATAAGAATTTTAATAACTTATCTTATATTGATTTATCAATGATGGATAAAAGAGAATTAAAAAGAATTATTAATTATGCCTTTCGAATGGTCTATTATATTAGAGGAAATAATAAAAAATTATCTTTTGATTTAGAAGGATATTTTAAAAACTCAGAAATTGTTCATGATGATTATTTTCAAGAATGCTTAAAAAGTTTATAACCTAAAATCAATATTTATGCTATAATAGCTACCAATAAGAGGTGATTTTATGCGTTTAAAAAAAGAAAAAACTTATGAAAAACTAAAAGATTGGATGAATATAGCATATAGTATATGGTTACTTGATGAAGATTTAAAACAAAATTTACTAGCCAATCAACAAGATAAATACCAAGAAAATTTAGAATTATTAAATGTTTTTCTTGAAATGGAAAATAAAGTCTATCATTCTTGTCAATTTACGATCGAAAATTATCAAAAATACTATCAAATTGCTGAACTATTAATTAATCAATGTGATTTTGAACCAAGAGCTAAATCGATGGTTTTATCAAGAATTATGAAATATATCTTAATGCCTGAATATAAAAATCCTTTTCTTTCTATGAAGCTCAACCAAGAATTATTTGAATCAGAAAATGAAGTTGCAATCAGTGTTCAATATAGTATTGATTATGTTCAAAGTCTTCTAACCAAATTTTATTCTCTTAGCCCAGAAGAAAGAAAATACTTAGGCAAAACTTTCTTAATAAATTATGAATATTCAATAAGATATCAATATAAAATAACTGAATGGTTTGCACCCACATTTTTTCAAGAGCAAAATAAAAATCATGGTCGCGAAAAATGCTTTTCTTTTCAGCAAGATGAACAATTGGTAAATGCGGTTTATCAAGATTGTTTAAATAATGCTTTAGATGAATTTTTTAGAAATTACTTTGATCCCAGTCCTATTTCTAAAATAGAACAAATCCTAAATCAATTAGACTTAGAAAGCTTATTTTATTTACTTTCTCCTACAGAATTATCTTCTTTTATCTATCAAGTATATAAAAATATTTTAAATAATCCCTTCTATCAAAAAAACGATAACTTTAAAGAAAGATTGGAAATCTTAAAAGATATGATTCAAAAAAATCTAAATAATAAAGATTTAAAAAAATTAAAGAAAACTTTTCTTTAGTTTTTTTATTTACTATTAATTAAATCCTTACCTTTAATCAATTAAGATATGTTATAATAACAATGTGGTTAGAATATAAAAAAATAAAATACATTTGTTTTTCTAAAATAGAAATTAAAGCCACTAAGATTTATTTAACTGATCAAAATAATAGTATTCTTTTTTCAAAATGAAAGTTTAGGAGGGATAATTTGAATTTAGTAGTAATGGCCGCTGGTATGGGAAGTCGATTTGGCGGATTAAAACAATTAACGCCAGTAGGCCCAAATGGGGAGTTTTTGATTGATTACTCAATCTATGATGCCAAACAAGCAGGAGTGAACAAAGTAATATTTGTCATCAAAAAAGAAATGGAACAATCATTCAAAGAAACTATTGGAAAAAGAATCAAAAAAAATATTGAAGTAAGTTATGTTTATCAAGAATTAGAAGAAACTCCAATAAAGGTAAATACCAAAAGACAAAAACCTTGGGGAACAGGACAAGCACTATTAGCTAGTGAAAAAGAAGTAAATAGCCCTTTTATGGTTATTAATGCAGATGATTTTTATGGTAGGGATGCCTTTTTAAAATTAGGAGAATTTTTAAGAAATGCTAAAGAAAATCAATATGCCATGGTAGCGTATCCTTTAAAAAATACTTTAAGTGGCAATGGATGTGTATCAAGAGGAATCTGTGAAAAAGAAGGCAATTATTTAAAAAAAATAACGGAATGCCCAAAAATCCAAAAAAAAGAGGGAAAAATGATATCTTATGATCAAGATAAACAACATATTTTAAAAGAAAACACACTAGTTTCCTTAAATTTATTTGGTTTTACTCCATCAATTTTTAAAGAAGCAAAAATTTATTTCAAAGAATTTTTAAGTCAAAAAGAAAATTTAGAGACACAAGAATTTTATTTGCCAGCAATTGTCCAAAAAGTAATTGATTCAAAAAAAGCAAATGTATTTGTATTATCAACTACCTCGAATTTTTATGGAATGACTTATCATAAAGATTTAGAAAATTTACAAAAAAATATAGAAAAATTAATTCAAAAAGGAGTTTATCCAAAGAATTTATGGGAGGAATAAATCATGACAAAAAACAAAAAACCAGTAATTGTAATTAGTATCTTGATGATTTTAATGATTTGTATTGCTTTTACTTCAAGAAGTTTTCAAAATGATACTTTTTACACCATTAAAGTAGGACAATCCATCTTAAAAAATGGAATTGATATGAAAGATCATTTTTCCATTCACACCTTAAACTATACCTACCCACATTGGTTATATGATGTAATAACTTACAAATTATATCAAGTAGGAGGATTACAAGGACTTTATCAAGTAACAATACTTACCTTTATGATCATTGGGATAATTTTTTATCTAGCTAATATTAAGAAAAATAAAAGTTATTTTGCGAGTTTACTATTTAGTATTTTAGCGATGATTATGTTGGCTCGTTTTGTTACTGCAAGGGCACAGTTAATCACTTACTTATTATTTTTAGTAGAAGTTATCTTCATCGAGCAATTATTAAAAAATGGAAAAAAGAGATATATGTTCCTTTTGTTCCTGTTAAATATTTTAATTGCTAATCTTCACGCTGCAGTATGGCCATTTTATTTCATTTTAATGTTACCTTATCTATGTGAATATCTTGTTAAAAAAATCATGGATAAAATAAAAGATAAACCAAATTTAGGAATTTTTGAAAATAAAATAGAAGTCAAAAAAGAAGAGAATATGAAATATTTATTTTTTACTTTTCTAATTAGTTTACCACTAGGATTATTAACTCCAATTGGTGATGTTCCTTATACTTATTTTATTAAAATTTTACAAGGGGATACAATGAAATATATTAATGAACATAAACCATTAGTATTAATAGAAAATTTCTTTGTTATAGGCTATTTATTCATTTTCCTTATTCCTCTAATCTTTACAAAAGTAAAAATTCGTCTTTCTGATCTTTTTATGATTTTAGGATTGCTATTCATGTCCTTTTTATCTGTAAGACATATTGCTTTATTAGCAGTAATAGGAATGTTTTATCTATGTCGATTAATTTGTAATATTGGTAAAATAAAGGGAAGTACTTCTCTAGATTATAATTTACCTTGGTATAGCCTTTTTATTGTTTTAGTAACCATTGTGATTACTTCAGGACTTGTATATAATATCAATTATCAAGAACAATTTATTGATGCTAATACTTATCCAGTAGCTATGGTTGATTATATGAAGAAAAATCTTGATTTAGATAAAGTAAAACTATACAACGAATATGATTTCGGAAGTTACCTTATCTATCAAGATATTAAAGTCTTTGTTGATTCAAGAAGTGATCTATACACTAAACCATTTAATCATCAAACTGATATCTTTGATGAATCAATGAAAATTACTGAAAAATACGGACGAGTTTTCCAAAAATATGGAATTACCCATATCTTAATTTATAAAGATACTGATTTAAACCAAATTTTAGCCTCATCATCAAATTATAAACTTCTTCATAAAGAGGGAAGATTTATGTTATATGAGTATTTAGCCAATAATAAAGAAGAAGCTTAAGAGATGTTAATCCTTTTGTTTCTTCTTTTTTTCCATAAAAAAATTCTCTAGTTCAAAATAAGATTGACATAAAGAATCAGTAATCATTTGTTCTTCTTGAATTAATAAATCACACTTCAACTGCCAATTTTTCCAATCCGAAATCATCAAAAAAGAGGGACGCAAAACGTTCAAATATTTTTTTTGAAATTGTATTCTCTTAAATTTTATTTCTAAAATTTTAATTTTAGATGTAATATTATCATAGTCATATTTGTTCATAAAATTACCATCTCCATTTCGTTTTTTACCTGATTTTAACATGAAAAAACAAAAGATCAAACAAATTCTTTCAAAAGATAAAATTAATCTAGGGGAAGTTCTAAAGTTAACTTGTGGTTATTATTTTTTGTGACAAATAATTCATTTTGATGTATAATAAGGAATACTTAAGGAAGTGATGAATCATGAAAAAAATAAGTGTCATTGTCCCAGTTTATAATAGTGAAGATCATTTAGAATCCTGTCTTAGTTCTCTAGTCCATCAAACTATTTCTAAAGATGAAATCGAAATATTAGCCATTGACGATCACTCAACAGATGGATCACTATCTATCTTAAAAAAATTTGCTCAGAAATTTCCACAAATAAAAATATTTTGTAACAGCACCAACCTTGGGGTAGGAGCCACAAGAAATCTAAGAATTAAAAAAGCAACGGGAGAGTACATTGGTTTTGTTGACAGCGATGACTATGTAAATAATTCTATGTATCAAAAAATATATGAATTTGCTAAACAAAATCACTTTCCTGATATCATCGAAACAAGACTTTTATTTGTAAAAGATAATTTGTACCTAAATGAAGATTTATCTTACGCATCAAGTAAAAATGGATATCTTCTTCATGGAAAAAATAAAATTAAGCAATTACCAGATCTAAGTCCCTCCGTTTGTAACAAAGTATTTAAAAAGAAATTAATTAAACAGGAAAAATTTCTAAAAAATTGTAAATGGGAAGATATCTTATTCACCACTACAATGGAAATAAAAGCGAAAAATATTTTAGAAATCAATAATAGTGATTACTTCTACCGAAGAGATATCACCAAAGGCATTTCCTCAATAAATTATCATGCCAATAAAAATATTTTGGATATTTTTAAAATTACCGATCATATCATGAACTTTCCTCACTTTTATCAAAAACAAAAATATAAAAATTCATTATATATCATTTGTCTTTCAGCAATTTTTAAAAGAGTAGAGGAACTAGAATTTTGGAACATTACTGAAAAAATGAAAGAAGAGTTAAAAACACTTTTGTATGAAATGACTTATCAAAGATATGGAAACTTAGAAAAGATGGATTTAGCCATCTTAAGTTCCACAGTCAAAAGTAATATTCTTGAAGAATATCTGGCTCTAGGAAGAACCAAAAAAAAGACTTCTTCCCAAAGAAAAAAGCGATCTTTGCAAAAAAGGAAGTCATAATATTGACTTTTTAGCCCAAATATTTCTATAATGTATTATAGATATAATAGCAAAATGAAAGAAGGAAACAATTTTGAGTAAAGAAAAATTACAAAGAATTTTTAATATTATTACAATAATAACAACAGTATGCCTAATTGCTTTTATTATTTATGCTTTTAAATTAGGCATACTAGAGGATAAAACAGTATTAATACAATATATGAAAAAGTTTGGAATATTCGCGAGTATATTCTTTATATTATTACAAATAGGTCAAGTTGTCTTTCCTGTAATTCCTGGAGGAGCAAGTTGCCTAGCAGGCGTTCTTGCCTTTGGTCCGATTTTAGGATTTATCTATAATTATATTGGCCTTGTACTAGGCTCTTTAATTGCTTTCCTTTTATCTAGAAGTTATGGGATAAAAATAGTAGAAAAATTTTTTAAAGAAGAAACAATTAATAAATATTTAAAATATATTCGTGATAATCGTTTTAATAAAATTTTTTTCTGGGGAATTTTTCTACCGGGTCTACCAGATGATTTACTTTGTTATATCGCTGGTTTAAGTAAAATGAAATTAAGCACCTTTCTTTTGATTATCTTAGTAGGAAAACCATTTGCTTTAATTTTCTATAGTCTTTTTACTTATTATTTACCAGCAATTTCTGATTAACGTAAAATACTTAAAAAATCTTTTTTCTATTTTTAGTAAGAAAGATAAGTTTAAGTATTTTTTCTCTAATCGACAATATTTGATGCACTTGTTTTATATATTTATTCTAGGTGATAAGATGGCACATAAAAAGATGAATTTAAAGAACCCTAAAAAAAGAAAGTTCTTTAGAAGAATAAAATTACTTTTTTATTTAACCCTAATCTATTTAGGATTTTCGTATGCTTTCTATTTTTCTATGAAACAAAATAAAAAAATTTCTAATGAAGAATTTATTAATTTACTTATTTCTACTGGCAATGCCAACATTTTATCAAAATATAAAACAACCAACTTAGTAAATACTACCATGAAATTTCTTTTTCAAATCGATTTTCAAAATCCAAAGACTATTTTAAATGGAAGTATTTTAAAATATGGAAATGAAAAGTTTAGGAATAAAACCAAAACCATTAGCTTAGAATATAATGATGATTATAGTGATATGGAAGATTTAAAAAAAGTAAGCGATTATATCCAAGATCCTAATCCTAAAACCACCACTAGTCCAATCGTCTATTTATATAATTCTCATCAATTAGAAAATTATAGTAATGAAAATTTAGACATCTATGGGATTACCCCTAATGTAATGATGGTAAGTTATGTTCTTAGAGAAAATTTATCTAAATTAGGAATTAGTGCTATTGTAGAAGAAGCCAATATGAGCGATATTTTAGCGGCCAATCAATGGAATTATTCTTATTCTTATCAAGCATCTAGAAAATTAATGGAAGAAAAAAAGAAACAATATCCAACTTTAAAGTACTTTATTGACCTCCACCGAGATAGTGTGGAGAAAAAATATACAACCGCAACAATTAATAATAAAAATTATGCCAAAGTTTTATTTGTAGTGGGTAAGGATCACCCTAACTGGGAAGAAAATAACAAAGTTGCTACCAATTTAAATGCTTTATTTGAAAAATATTATCCAACCTTATCAAGAGGAATTATGCAAAAAACCGGCTTAAAAGTAAATGGCGTTTATAATCAAGACTTTAGTCAAAATACTCTTTTATTTGAAGTAGGGGGCACGGAAAATTCGGTAGAGGAAGTATATAATACAGCTTCTGCTATTGCTGATATTTTAAGTAAATATATTAAAGGAGAAAAATAAATGAAACCAAAAAAAATCTTAAAGATGCTTTTTATTTGTTTAATTATTTTATTTTCGTTAGCTTATTTAATTGAAAAAACAGGCTATTATGAGTATCACCTTCAACAAAAAAAGAATCTAACTTCCGAACAAATGAAACAGTTTGAAAAAGATGTTCAAGAAGGAAAAAAAGTTGATTTAAATCAGTATTTAGAAAAAACAGTAGTAGATTATTCTTCTTCTTTGACCAGGTCAGCAACAGCGGTTAGTCTCAAAGTAAATAAAACGATTAATTTCTTTTTAAAAGATGGCCTAAAAATATTAGAGAAATTTATTAAATAATTTTTACTTGACAAAAAAATGTCTAGTAAAAATAATCCTTTTCTTGATTATAGACTTATAGACGAATAAGTGTTACGATAATATCAAAAAGAAAAAGGTGATGTCATGAAAAATAAGAAAAAGAAAAAAGCACCAATCATAAGTAAAATAATTTCTCTTTTACTTCTAATAGTTACAATTTTTTTCTTAGGAAATCTCATTTTTTTAAATGTATTAAGTAATTTTTATTTAGTGATAGCAATAACGATTACCCTTGCTATTGATGCTCTTTTAATGAAATCAATGCTAAAAGGAAAAAGAAAAAAATTATCTTGCTTTTTTAGTATAATTGTAGTGATTGTTTTTTCACTTCTTGATTTTTATTTAGGAAAAACAACAGGACTTCTCAATAATTTAAATTTAAACTATAAAACTTATAACTATTCTGTAGTTGTCTTAAAAGATAGTTCTTATAAAAAATTAAAAGACATTACAGGAAAAAAAATAGGATACTATGATAATGGAAGTGATGAATCCAAAAAGTCTTTAAATAAAGTACTTTCTAAGGAAGAACTATCTTCGAAAAAATATGAAGATACCGAAGAATTGGCCAATGCTTTATTAGAAAAAAAAGTAGATGCCATCTTACTTGAAAATTCTTACTTAGATATTTTAAATGAAAGCATTACTGTTCAAGATAAAAGTTTTAAAAATTTAATTCGAAAAATTTATAGCTTTGTCATTGTTAAACAAACCAGCGATATTTCTAAAGATACTAATGTAACAAAAAAACCGTTTAATGTATATATTAGTGGAATTGATACTTATGGAGAAATCTCTAGTGTCTCTAGAAGTGATGTAAATATGGTAGTTACTGTAAATCCTAAAACAAGACAAATCTTATTAACTTCTATTCCAAGAGATTATTATGTTCAACTTCATGGAAAAAGCGGTTATAGAGATAAATTAACTCATGCTGGTTTATATGGAATTGATATGTCTATTCAAACTATCGAAGATTTACTAGGAATTGAAATAAATTATTATATGAAAGTAAATTTTAGTAGTGTTGTAGATATTGTTAATGCTATTGGTGGTGTGAATGTTTATTCTGATTATACTTTTACTTCTATAGACAATTATCGTTATGCTAAAGGGTACAATCAAGTAAATGGGGAAGAGGCTCTTTCTTTTGCTCGAGAAAGGAAAGCCTTTGCCGCAGGAGATCGGCAAAGAGTAAAAGATCAACAAGCCCTTTTAAAAGCCATTTTTGATAAATGTACAAGTAAGGCAATTATTACCAAATACAGCAAGTTGTTAGATTCATTTCAAAATAGTTTTGTTACAAATATGAAAATGTCAAGATTAACATCTTTAGTTAAATTCCAGCTTTCAAATAATTACACTTGGAATATTGTCAGTAACAGTTTAAATGGTAGTGATGCTAAAAATTATACTTATTCTGCATCATCTACCAAAGCATATGTCATGGAACCTAGCGAGGAGAGTGTAGCGTATGCAAGTGAATTAATCAAAAAAGTTTTAGACGGGGAAAAATTAGATGAAGAAACTGTAGATGCTGATGCAAGTAAAGCCAATAAAGTAACAAAAGCAGACACCAATTCTTCTACAAATAACACTAATCAAACAAATCAAAAGGAAAACGATCAAACTTCTTCTACAACAACGAAGGAAGGGTTAAAATTAAAATTATCAAAAACTGAAGTAGATTATGATAAAAATACTTCGAAGTACTTTACTTATTATGGATATACACTAACATATAATGGAGTAGATGTAACAAATAATAATAACATAAAAGAATCATTTACCATTAAAGGAAAAACTTATGATAATTACAAAGATTTAGTAGCTTATGTTACTTCCTTATCAGAAGGGACCTACTATATTACTTATGAAATAGTTTATCAAGGATATATTGCTAAAGAAACCCAAAAAGTAACAATTATTGATGAAAAATCACTTACTGTTCCAGATAAAGACCCAGATCAAAGTGATTCTTCCAATGATGACTTAGATAAAGAAACTACATCATCAGGAAAAAATGAATTAGAAGAATCCATGGATGAATAAAAAATTCATTCTTTTTTTCTTTTTAATCATGGAAATGATTGACTTTTTTATACCCAACTGTTAGAATTGTATCTAATATTACCAAGAAAGAGGTTAAAGATACCATGAATAGAAATAGAATAGACTTTTTTCAATTAAATAAATCATTTCAAATGGTAAGGAGAACTTTGCGTGGTAGTAAAAAAATAGAAAATAAAATCAGTCGGCATTAAAATTTTTAATGCCGATTTTTTGGAGGTAAAAATGAACAAGATAGGACTTAATAATTTAATTGAAAAAATAAAAGAATATAACGAAGAAGAATTAGAAACAATAAAGAGAGCTTACTTTTATGCCAAAACATTGCATCAAAATCAATATCGTCAAAGTGGAGAACCATACATTACTCACCCTTTAAATGTTGCTTATATTTTGGCAGAAATGCATGCCGATTGTGATACAATTTGTGCTGCACTTCTACATGATACACTAGAAGATACAAAAATTACAAAAGAAGAAATTGCACATGATTTTAACCCAAATGTAGCAAAGTTAGTAAATGGCGTAACCAAATTATCCAAAATGAATTTTTCTTCTAAACAAGCGCAAAATGCTGCCAATACAAGAAAAATTATTACTGGAATAACCGAAGATGTAAGAATTATTATCATTAAACTAGCCGATCGGTTGCATAATATGGAAACATTACAATATAAAAAAGAATTCAAGCAAAAAGAAAATTCTCTTGAAACGATGGAAATATTTGTACCACTAGCATACTATATTGGCGCTTATCGTATTAAATCAGAATTAGAAGATCTATCTTTACAATATTTAAGACCAGATATGTATAAAAAATTATCTGAACAAAAATTAAAAATAGAAGAAGATAGTGAAGCATGTTTAAAAGAAATGCTATCAAATATTAAAGAAATACTTACCAAAAAAGAAATTCCCAATGAAATAAAAATTAGAACAAAAAATATTTATGGAATTTACAAAAGGTTAAATGCAGGACATAAAATTACTGATATTCATGATTTATTAGCATTAAAAGTTATGGTTAATAACATAATGGAATGTTACCAAACTCTAGGACTTATTCATCAACAATATCACCCCATTAATGATAAATTTAAAGATTATATTTGTAATCCTAAAACAAATATGTATCAATCTCTTCATACTACTGTTTTTGGACCAGAAGAACGCCTTGTTCAAACTCAAATTAGAACCTTTGATATGGATAAAGTAGCTTCTTTTGGATTAACAGCCTATTGGGATATTAATAAAGGAAAAGCAAGAGATATTATGCAAAAAGATCTAAAAAATAAATATCAATTCTTTCAATCGTTAATCCAAATTAATGCCATATTTGGAGATAATCAAGAATTTATTGAAAAAGTAAAAGATGAGTTATTTTCATCTAATGTATATATTTATACAACCAAAGGAGAAGTAATTGAATTGCCAAAAGGATCAACCATAATTGATTTTGCCTATAAAAATCAACCAGATATCGCAAATAAAATGGTTGCCTCTTTTGTAAATGATGAAAATGTTCCCCTAAATTATGTTTTAAAAAATAAAGATAGAATTAGAATTATTACGGATGACCTATCATTCGGTCCAAAAAAAGAATGGATTTCTCAAGCCCAAACCAGCTACGCGAAGAAAAAAATAAAAGAGTTCTATAAAAATTAAAAAAAATGTCCAAATGATGTTCCTTTATCTCTATCTTATGATACAATGAAATAGAATGTTTGGTGATAAAATGTTTTATAAAATAAAAAATGGAAGCATAGAAATTGATGGCAACCTGATTTTAGAAAATATTAATTTTAGTATCAGAGAAAAAGAAAAAATAGGATTAATTGGTCAAAATGGTAGTGGAAAAACAACTCTTCTAAAAGCAATTATAGGACAAATTCCAATAGAAGATGGATATGAACCAGTAAAAATAGAATCTTCTAAAGATTTTAAGATTGGTTATGTTGAACAGAGCGTCAAAAATCAAGATTCAATTTTAATGATTGATTATATTAAAGAATCTTATCAAGAGATAATTAAACTCTCTCAAAAAATAGAACAATTAGAACAAGAACTTGCTAAGTATTATGATGAAAAAAATTTAGAAAAATACCAATATCTTTTAGATAAATTTCAAAATCTAGGAGGATATTATTACCAAAAAGAATATGAAAATGCTCTTTTAAAATTTGGCTTTGGTGAAAAAGATAAAAATAAGTATTTAAGTGAATTTTCGGGAGGACAACGAACTAAGTTATCTCTCCTTCGACTATTACTTTCAAAACCAGATTTACTAATCTTAGATGAACCAACCAATCATTTAGATATAGAAAGTATCACTTGGCTAGAAGAATATTTAAAAAATTATCCTAAAGCCTTAATCGTGGTAAGTCATGATCGAATGTTTTTAGATAATATTTGTAACGTTATTGATGAAATTGAGTACGGAACCCTAAAACGCTATTCCGGAAATTACACCGCCTTTGTTAAGCAAAAAGAAATGAATGAGGAAAAAGCTTGGAAAGATTTTGAAAAACAAGAAAAAGAAATTAAACGATTAACAGAAATCGTGAACCGCTTTCGTTATAAACCAACTAAGGCAAAAATGGCAATGTCTAAATTAAAACAGATTGAAAGAATAAGAAAATTAGAAAAACCACCCATTTCTTCCCAAAAAACCTTTCCGCCAAAACTTAAAATTGAAGAAAAAAGCTATCAAGATGTTTTAAAAGTAAAAAATTTAACTATAGGATATACTTATGCCCTAGGGACATTCAATTTTCAACTATTTAGAGGAGATAAACTTGGAATTATCGGTGAGAATGGTACAGGAAAGTCGACATTAGTAAAAACCTTATTAGGAGAAATTCCTCCATTATCTGGAAAATTTCACTTTGGAGAACGAACTACCATTGGTTATTTTTCCCAAAATTTTGATAATTTAGATGACAATTGTACCTTATATGAGGAAATGAATCGGACTTTTCCTAATATGCCAGTTGATAAAATTAGAAAAGAATTAGGTTCTTTTGGCTTTTCAGGAGAAGCTATTAAGAAAAAAATAGAAGATTTATCAGGAGGAGAAAAAGTTAGAATTAGTCTTTGTAAAATAATCAATCAACATCCTAATGTCTTATTATTAGATGAACCTACCAATCATTTAGATATGCAAAGCAAAAGTACAATTGAAAAAATATTACAAAATTATTCTGGTACCATCCTACTGATAAGTCATGATCGTTATCTCATTCAAAAAATTGCCAATAAATTGTTAGTATTAAAAAAGAATAATTTTCAGTTTTACCAATTGGATTATAATACTTATTTAGAACAACAAAAATTAAATGAGCAAAATACTAAATTAGTATTTTCTCCCCAAAAAGAAAAAATTAAAGTAAAAAAAACTACTAATATTAATCAATTGGAAAATAAAAGAAAAAAGTTAGAAAAAGAAATTGAACAATTAGAGCAACAAAAACAGGAACAAAATCAACAATTATTTTTAGAAGAAAATTATTTGGATGGAAAAAAGATGAAGATAATTGATGAAAAAATTGTTGATTTAACCAACAAAATCACAAAAAAGAATAAAGAATGGGAAGAAATTGTTCAACTTTTAATTCAAGAGTAGAAATAAGATAAGGAGTAAAAAAACAAATGAAAACAATCATAATAGAAAAAGGCATAGAACAAATTCAAAAATATCATCTTGAGAATAATTTTGCCAGTCAAAGTGAGCTAATAAAATGGCTAACTACTTTAAAGAAAAAAGAAATCAGTAACTTTCTAAATCTAGATGTTAATCCCGAAGAAATAAAATTTCCTAAAGAATTATTAATAAATAAAAATTTATTAAATTGTCTAGATTACCAAGAAAAAATTAAGGAAATGATGGAAATAAAAAATGGGGATGGCTGTTGGCACTTATTTGACCGGCTATGCTCACCAAATTTTTTAAATAGTAAAAATTATAGTCAAGATATGGAATTATTAAAGGAAGCTAAAACACCAAGATACGCACTTTGGGTAATTGCTGATAAAACTTTTATCCATTCTCCTAGTCATTTTGCCGATTTAAAAAAAATCATTTCTGCTGGAGATGATCTTGCCCTAGCGGGTTCTTTAGCAGAGATTAGTAAAAATAAGCTTTCTCTTCAAAGTGAATATCATCAAAAAGACATGGACTTAATAATGAAGTATGGACCAAGTTGTGTACAAGGATTTCATAGTTATCCAGAGCATTCTCTTAATAATTTAGCAGTAAATGTCGTATCATTAAAAGATAAATACCATCTAGAAAATATGCAAATTTTAGCAGAAAATTATTCTAAAAGTTATTATTTATACCGCTTAATGACGGATAGAGAAATTATTCAGGGAAAAAATTATCGAAAAGAAATTGAAATTCTCTCAAAGGCATCCAGTCCTCTAAAGGCAAGGGCGATGTTTTATTACATCAAAAATCCAGATCGAAAAGCAGAAAGAAATAGCTTATCTAATTCTCTTTACAATGAATTATACACCAGTGGCATTGATTTCTCTAAGATCTATCTTCTTGATAAAAAATTAGAGACAATCAAAGGAATGTATCATCCTAGATATTTACAATACTTAGCCCTATTAAATACCATTGAAGATAAATATGTAATTTATGTTGAAGAATTATTATCCAATCTTTCTTTGAATCAAAGTGGATATTTAAGTAAAGATATAGAAACTATTCTCACCATAAAAGATGACGATATCTTCTTTGATTTATATGAAGTTATGTGTAGTTCAACATCAACGAGTAGTAAGTATCATTTATTTGATGTAGATAGAATTGCTCAAGAAAAAGATGACCAAAAAAGAAAATGGCTTTTCTTATTAGCAACAAACGAAGAAAACTTACAAGGCAAAACCCATTTAGATGATATTATTTTAACTTCTTTAATAGATTTTTCTATTTTAGATGGAAAGAAAAAGGAAATGATGGAATATCTTTTCTTTCAACCAAAAGGAATTACGGATCCAAGCCATTTTTCAAAATTAGAAAATTTAATAGAGGATCAAAGTTTCCAAATTGCTTCAGTAGATACCTTAGAAATAAAAAAAGGAAATTTATTAAAAAAAATAAAATTATAATCATAAAGGATAAATTTTTATAATAATAAAAAGTAAGGAGAGAAAAAAATGAAAATAAGTAGTATTTTATGGGGAGTGGTATTAATTGTTTTAGGAGTCATTTTAGGAATTAATTCGTTAGGAATTGCTCAAATAGATATTTTCTTTGATGGCTTTTGGACTTTATTTATTATTATTCCTTGTTTAATTGGTTTATTTGATGACAAGAATAAAACTGGAAATTTAATTGGCTTAGTAGCAGGAATTTTATTGCTTTTAGGAAGCAATGATATTATTAATTTTGAAGTAGTATGGAAACTTCTTTTCCCTGTTATTTTAGTAATGTTAGGAATTTCCTGCATTTTTAAAAATGGAATTTACGGTGGAATAATTAAAGAAATGGGACATACCAAAGGAAGAGAGTACAACGCCATTTTTGCCGGACAAAATTTAGATTTTTCAAATGAACCCTTTGAAGGTGGAAAATTGAATGCCATTTTTGGAGGAATTCAATGCAATCTAAGAAATGCCAATATCGTTGATAAAAGTGTCATTGAAATAAATGCTATTTTTGGAGGCATAACTATTTTTGTACCAGAGGGAGTAAATGTAAAAGTAGTATCAACCCCTATTTTTGGTGGAGTAGGGAAAAAAATAGAAAACCAAACAGAAGTCACCAAAACAATTTATGTCAAGGCACTATGTCTTTTTGGTGGGGTAGAAATCCGCCATTAAGAAAGGAAGAGAAAAGATGAATTTTGAAGAAATTATTCGAAAGAGAACAGCAACAAGAAAATTTCAAAATATTCTTGTAAACCAAGAAAAATTAGAAAAAGTTTTAGAGGCTGGAAGACTAGCCCCAACGGCTAAAAATTATCAACCTCAACACTTCTTTGTTATCAAAACCAAAAAGGGATTAGCCAAAATAGATAAAGCTAGTCCCTGCCGTTATGGTGCACCAATAGTAGTAATGGTTTGTAGTGACAAAGAAATTGCTTTTCATCAAAATAATTATTCAACCTATGAAATGGATGCGACGATTTCAGCTACACATATGATATTAGAAGCAACTAACGTAGGATTAGACAGTATTTGGGTAGAAATGTTTGATCATAACATTTTAAAAAAAGAATTTCATTTAAAAGAATCTCTTGAAGTAGTATGTCTATTAATGTTAGGGTATAAATCTTCCGATTGTCCAGTAAATCCAATGCACAATATAAGAAAACCTCTTCGTGAAATGGTGGAGTATATTGAATAAGAAAACTGATATTCTAAAACTTAGAGTATCAGCTTTTTCTTCAAAAAAACTATTTCCTTACAACAGAATGCTTAGCATAATGTAATCCCTTTTGGTGCATTGTTTCATTGGCTTTAATTTGACTATTTATTTCTTTATTAATTTTAACATCCTCTATTTGGGAATAAATCTTTACAATAAAATGTAAAATAAAAGCATCAACCATAGATAAATCCTGATAATGATTAATTTTAGTTTCAAATTTAATTTTTTCTTCCAATTCCTCTAAAGGAGCTTGACTATAATACTGAATTTCCGTTTTAGCATATTCCTTTTCTTTTTTGGTCAATTTTTTTATCATATATTTTTCTATTTTATTTTCTACCATAAAGCGATATACTTTCAAATATTCAGATTTAGTAATAAAAGAAGTTCCATAAAGTTTAAACAAATTGACCATTTCTTCCTCTAAAAGATAACGATTAACCTCACTTAATTCTTTTGAAGAAAGTTGATCAATTTCTTTTTTTCTTAAGTATTCTTTGCGCCTTTTTAAAAAATCTGGTTCATAGGACAACCATTTTATCCATTCAAAATCAGGAGTAATACTCCCCATGCACTTTCCAAAAAGTATTTTATTTTGACTACCAGCCATATCTTTTGCTAACAAATTTCTTAAATCCATAAAAATCACCAAACATATTGTACCATATATTAAAAAAATAAAAAAAAATTTAATTCATAGTTGACAAAAGCAAAAAAAGTGTCTATATTATACTGGTATACCGAAAAGGTATAGTAGTATAGTAGGTGGTAAAAATGGGAAAAAAAGAAGATATCATTATATCAGCAAGAGAGTTATTCATAAAATATAGTTTCGAAAAAGTATCAATGGATGAAATTGCTAGAAAAGCAGGCGTAACCAAAAAAACTGTTTATTCTTATTTTCACGATAAACAAGAAATCTTTTTGTATTTTATTTCTGAAGAATTAGAAAAAATGAAAAAGAAAATGGACAAAATTGAAAAAAAGCATGAACCATTTTTAGAAAAAATAACCGAAAGTTTAAAGAATGTTTTATCCGTTAGCAAAGATAATCAACTATTAACTCAACTCATTCGTGAAAAAGAAAGTAAAAGTTTTCATCATCAAGATTTTTTTAAAGTTTATGAAAATAAGATTATTGATTATTTAGAAGAAAAAATAACCAAAGAAATAAACAAAAAAAACATAAAAGAATGTGATGCTAAATTAACAGCGTTTATGATTTATAAAATGATTTATTCTTTAACATTTGAATACGATGAAAAAGTAGACCAAAAAAAAGTTTGTCAAGAAATTACAGAATTATTAACAAATGGTCTATTAATAAAAGGGGGAGATAAAAATGAAAAATAAAAATAACAAAATATTTTCTTATGTTGTAATAATAGCCGTCTTATTGATACCATTTATGTATAGTTTCTTTTATTTAAAAGCCTATTGGAATCCCTATGGGAAAGGAAATATTGATAATCTACCAGTTGCTATCGTTAATGAAGATGAAGGAAGTAGAGGAGAAGAATTAGTTAACAGCATTAAAGAAAGCAAGAAATTAAAATTATCCGTTGTCTCAGAAAAACAAGCAAATAATGGCTTAGATGACAAAACTTATTATGCAGTAATCAAAATTCCTACTGACTTTACAAAAAGTATGGAAAGTGCTGCTACAACAAATAAAAAACATGCGACAATTACATATTCACCAAACCAAAAATCAAATTATTTAGCAAGTCAAATTATCAATAATGTAGTTTTAACCGTAGAAAAAAATTTAGATAATCAAGTAAATTCAAAAATAATTGGTAATTTGTCTGATGAATTAAGTACTATACCAAATGAATTAAGTACAATTAGTGAAGGCTTTAATAAGTTAAATGACGGAACAGAAAAATTAAAAAGTGGTAGTGACACTTTAAATGAAGGAATTTCTTCTCTACAGTCAAATTACTTAACCTTTCATCAGGGATTACAAACGCTAAATGATGGAACAACTACTTTAAATAATAGCATTAGTGCCTTAAGTACAGTAAAAGATTCAGTAGACAAATTAAGTGAAGGTACCACTCAATTAGCTAGTGGTAGTAATCAATTAACATCTAGTCTAAGCAGTTACGTTGATGGAGTAAATAATACCTTAGAATACACTAACTCTTTAGTAGCACTAATCAATGCTAGTATTTGTCCTAAAGTAGTCGCTGGCAATGCTAGTACTGAAGAAAAACAAATGTGTGCTATTGCACAAGGATTATCTCAACCCTCTTTGGAAACAGCAAATACAACCGCAATCAATTATTTAAAAATAAGTGGAAATGCAATTAAAGAAGGAAATAGTAATATTAATACTGGTCTCCAAAATTTAAATACAAATATTTCTAAATTTCAAGGAGGAATGAATAGTTTTCAAGAATTACAAGAAGGCGTCAATAAAATTGCATCAGGAACAACTACTTTATATGAAAATTCCAATAAAATTTTATCTGGAATCAATACTTTATCTAATGGATCAAATACTTTAAATACAGGGATTTCTACTTTAAATGATAGTGTTTCTTCAGCTAAAAATGAATTAAATACAAAAATTGAAGATACCAAAAAAGAATTAAAAAAAGTAGAAGGATTAGAAGATTATGGTAAAGAGCCAGTAAAAATAGAGAACGAAGTAAAAAATGAAGTAAGTAGCTATGGAACAGCATTTTCTCCATTATTTATCTCTATTGCCCTATGGGTCGGAGCTTTAATGATGTATGTAGTTTTATATTATGATAAAGAAAATAGATTCCCTAAACTATCTATTGATAATAAAAATTATTTACAAAGAACATTATCTTATCACATTCTAGCAACTATATCTGGACTTATTTTAGGATTTCTACTTAGTCTATTACTAGATTTTGAAATTACAAATTATTTTCTATATTATGCAACAATTATTTTAATTGCAAATACATTCATTGCTATCATTGAAACATTAATAGTAAACTTAAAAGATGTTGGTAAATTTATTGCTTTAATTATTTTAGTTTTACAACTAGCCGCTGCAGGAGGAACTTTCCCAATTGAAACTGTAAGCAAATGCTTTAGATTCTTAAATCCAATATTACCAATGACTTATACAATTAACCTTTTAAAAGAATCACTTATTTCTATTGAAAGTAGTTTGCTTATTAAAAATTTAATTGTAGTAGGTAGTATCTTAGTTATCTTAGTAGTCTTTAATGTTTTAAGAGATATTTATCATGATAAAGCCTTAAAAAAATAAAAAATTGATCCGAAAAAGGATCTTTTTTTAATACTGAATAAAACTTAAGGAGTAAGTAAAATAACTAAAAATACTGATCAAATAAACACATTAGTATTAAAGAATATAACTAACAAAATTAGCAATGTTAAATCCAATATTTTACAAGATAAAGATAGCATATAATCTTAAAAGTAAGTAGAGATTTAAAGAAATATCTAGAAAGTGGCTAAATATTTTGTTATAATAAAATTAAATTAGGAATTAATAACAAAAATATTGGACTAACCATTCAAATTTAAAAATTAACTAACCAGTCGATTTTGTTAGAAGAAAGGATAAGAAATAAAAGAATGAAAAACAAGAGTAACGGTTTATTTATTTTGATTTTATGTTTAATTTTTCTTTTTGGAAGTACAATTCTTTTATTAGAAATAGCAAAATATCCAAAAGATGAAGAAACAAAGATCAATAAAGAGGACGTATCTAGAAAATTAGAGGATTATGATAGTAAATCAAGTGGTATGAATGGAGTAAATGCGACTTATCCTAATAGATAAATTAGAGGACAATAAATCATCAATTATCATAGAATACAGTACTAGAATGCAGGAAATATTACCCAGAGAAAATGATGATGGTATTATTAATTTTTCTAGCAAAGAAAGCCAAATTTATTTACGAAAATTTAAATTAATACAATAAAATCATATTTTCAAATATGATATATTATAATTTTTTTAAAGAGGTGATAGAATGAAAACATATGATAACACAATAAAGTATTATGAATTATTAATGAAATATGATGATACTTCAAATTTTATTAAATATAATTTACCAAATGGATTTCGATACGAATTTTATAAACATGGCGATGAAGCAGAATGGGTTGATATTCATTTATCTACTGGAGAGTTTACATCTATTGATAGTGGGTTAAAATATTTTCATGACTTTTATGATTCATTTATCAACGACTTAGGAAAAAGGTGCTTCTTTATTGTAGAAAATACCACAAATAAAAAGGTTGGAACAGCCACTGTATCATTATTAGCGAATCCTGAATTTGGATACAATGCAGCAGTAGACTGGCTTGCGATTAGAAAAGAATATCAAGGAAAAAAACTATCTAAGCCATTAATAAGTAAAACAATAGAGACAGCATATGAACTGGGGCATGAAAAAATCATATTACACACACAAACAACTACTTGGTTAGCAGCAAAATTATATTTAGATTATGGGTTTAATATATTAAATAAAGCCGAACAAGAAGGATGGAACATTTTAAAAACTTTAACAAATCATCCCAAATTGATTAACTATGACATCATCGATAAGAAAAACATTTATGATAAGAGAAATATTGAAATTAAAAATCAGTTGACTAAGCTCTACGGAACAACAGAATTTAATTACTCTGTTTGGTATAAGAATGGTCTACATAATATATATACCTATGTAAATAATCACTCATACGAATATGAATACGAAGAAACTGACCAAGGATTAACAATAACAGAAGTCAAAAATCCTAGTTATAAAAGATAAAACTTAAGTAGGTGCTTTTTGCTTTTAAGAAATTCAGTTTTAGGAGATGAAAAAACTCTTCTTTTTTGTTATAATTTTGATAGTGAAATTTTTCAGATTAATTTAAGAATAATTCTCTATATTATAAGTGGTGATTGAATTGAAAATATTAATTATTGAAGATGAATATAATCTAGCAGATGCAATCAAAAGCATTTTAGTAGAAGAAAGATATGACGTAACCATCAACACAGATGGAGAAGTTGGACTAGATAATGCTTTATCCGGTATTTATGATTTAATGATTTTAGATGTGATGTTACCCCATGTTAATGGTCTTAAAATTTTAAAGAAAATCAGAGAAGAAAAGATAGAAATAAAAGTAATTATGCTAACCGCAAAAAATAGTATCGAAGATAAAATGCAAGGCTTTCAAGGAGGAGCTGATGATTACCTAACCAAACCTTTTTACATGGAAGAATTACTCGCTAGAGTCAATTTACAATTAAGAAAAAGAAGTGGAAATGTTTATAATAAAAAACTAGAAGTAGGTGATATCGCTTTAGATATTTCTAAGTTAGAATTAATTAGTTTAAAAACTAGTGAAAGCATTAATGTAATAGGAAAAGAATTTCAATTATTAGAACTTTTTATGCATCATCCTAACCAAGTATTAGAAAAAGAACAAATATTTATAAAAATCTGGGGCTATGACTCAGAAAGTGATATGAACACTCTAGAAGCTTACATTTCTTTCTTAAGAAAAAAGTTAAAATTATTATCTTCTTGCATCATCATAAAAAGTATTCGAAATATCGGTTATAAGTTTGAGGTGAAGAGTAAGTGAAAAAATTAAAAATAAAAGTTTTTTTAACCCTCTTTATCATATTCACGTTATTCGTTATATTTGTCTTAGGAATTAATCAGTATCGAAACTACGAAATGCAAGTAAGTTCTATCGAAAATATTTTAAATAAATTCCCTAGTAGAGTCAGTGATAATAACCCACCCCCAAAAAAGGATAGAGAAGATAATGACAAAACAAAAGATAATCATCAATTTTTTCTAGATTTTACTGTTTATACAGTAATTTTAGATAATGAGGGAAACTACCAAGATTTAATTAATCATAGTGAATTTAATGTCGATACCAAAAAAATGAAAAAGTTAGTCGCTAATATTGTAGAAAATCACAAAAAAGATATCTATATTGGTAATCTTTATTTAGAAAAATATTCTTATGCTTTCACTCACGATAATACCTTAACGATTATTGACAATACAATCCTTCAAAAGAGATTAATAAAAAGTTTAATCACAACAATTTTTCTATTTTTAGGTCTAGAAGGAATCATTATTTTTATTTCCTATTTTCTAATGAAATGGTTAACAGAACCTGTAATTACTAGTTTTTATAAGCAAAAAGAATTTATTGAAGATGCTTCTCATGAATTAAAGACACCACTTTCTGTTATTCTAGCCAGTACAGATGCTTATTTTATCAAAAAAGAAGATCGATGGGTAAGAAATATCAAAGAAGAAGCCGGAAGAATGACCAAATTAGTCGTAGAAATGCTTGAACTTGCTAAGACAGAAAAAGTAACCAAAGAACTTTTTCAAAAAGAAAATTTATCTAATCTTCTTGAAAAAAATGTTTTAACTTTTGAAAGTGTCTGTTTTGAAGAAAAAATAAAATTAATCGATCAAATCGAGAAAGAAATTTATCTTTCTTGTAATAAAGAACAAATTGATAAATTGATTCATATTCTTCTAGATAATGCAACAAGTCATACCTCAAAAAATGGAGAAATTATCGTTTTACTAGAGAAAAATAATAAAGAAATTATTTTAGAGGTAAAAAATACTGGAGAACCAATAAAAAAAGGCGAAGAGAAAAATATTTTTGAACGTTTTTATCGTGGAGATGAGGCAAGGAATAGAGATCATAACCATTATGGTTTAGGTCTTTCCATTGCTAAAAATATTGTTATCAATCATAAAGGAGAAATTGTTGCTTTTTCAAAAGATGGTTATACGACTTTTAAAGTTACTTGGAAAAGTGAAAGATAAAGAAGATAGAAGTTGATAAAAACTTTACTATCTTCTTTATTTTTTAAGAAAAATACTTATTTTTTTTCTTTTCAAGAATTTTTTTATTTATTTCTATTTGCTTTAATTTTTTCTTTATAGCAAATAGATAATTTATAAATATAAATATTTTTAGCATGATCTATTACAAATTGAAAATAATTTAAGGCCATTTCCTCATTTTTAACTTTATCATAATAAACGCCTAATAAAAAGTTTAAGTTTGCATAAAGAAGTAAGTTATCTTTATCTTGTTTTTTTATTTCGTTCAATAGCCACTCATCAATACCATTTACTTCGTCATGATATAAAGCATAAACTTTTCTGATAAACTCTATCTTTTTATTATTTTCTACCTTATCAATATGAGCAAACCTTTCTTCTGCTAAATCTAAATTATGATTTAAAAGATAAAAATAAACCAAATCAATATTTAAATTTAATATAGTACTTTTTCCTAATAGATTGATATCAATGGACTCTAATTCTTTTAAATATTCTTCATTTAAATCTAAAATACATTTTTTTGAATAAAGTAGATATTTTAAATTCTCTTTTCTTCTTAAATTATTATAGTTTTCCATTTCAAAAGAAAACTGATTGAATAAAGGAATAGGATTTAGGGTTTTACAAAATAGTTTATTATACTTACTAATGGGATAATCAACCCAAATTTTAAGTAAAATAATAGAAAGAAAAAAAGGAATAAAAAGAAAGATATCCTTAAAACTATACTGGATAAATTGATCTAAAATTAGTATCACAACTCCATAATAACAATAAACACAAATACTATAATACTTCATAAATATTTTTCTCATTTTAAAAACCTCACTCTAATTAATTAGATTATAACATATTATTTTATATTTATAGATAAAACAATCAATTTTAATTCATTCTCCTCATTCAAAAAGAAAGTTCTAATGAAGTATTTTAATACAAAAAATATCAATTTCAGTTTAATTTCAGGTTTCTAATTTATGATTAATTTGTTTTTAAAAACAAGAAAAGAGGAATGATAGATGTATATTTTAAAAAATGCTTTTATTTCAATCAAAAGAAATAAAGGAAGAAACATTTTAATTGGGATTATTTTAGTCGTAATTGCCTGTGCTTGCACAATAACCTTAGCAATCAATAACACAGCTTCTGATTTAATATCTTCTTACAAAAATTCATACAAACATGAGTTATCAATTACTTTCAACAGAGAAAATATGAAAAAAGATATGGATTTTTCCAATCAAGATAGCATAGAAGAAGCAAAAGATAAATTTGAAAATATTACCAGCTACACTGTAAGTGATATCAAGAACTTTAGTAAAAATAAACATATTACAAGTTATTACTATACAGAAGAAATTTCTTTAAATGG
>CAKPLX010000006.1 GCA_934167785.1 uncultured Bacilli bacterium | reverse complement strand
TGCTTAAGAAGATATTATATATGTTTCTAAAACTTATTGCACATTAATTGTGCACTTTCAATAAAAATCTACAAAGACGAAAGAATTGAGTTCATTCGTCTTTTTTTCTTTTCAAAGTTCGTTTTTTATGTTAAAATGAATTAGATAGTAAAGGAGAGTATGAATGAGAATAGGTGTAGATATTGATGGCGTTTTAAATGATATTGGGCAATGGCACTATTCGTGTGGTTTTAAATTTTGTATTGATAATCATATTCAAAGAGGATTTCATCCATATGAATATATGATAGAAAAACAGTTTGAACTAACTGATGAGGAAAATTATAAATTTTGGCGAGAGTATATTTTTGATTTAATGGTTTCTATTCCACCTCGCCCATATGCTGGAAATATTTTGAAATTATTGAAAGAAATGGGACATGAAATTGTTATTTTAACAGCAAGAGATAATCGATATTTAACTAATCAATATGCTAATACAATGAATTTTTATGTAGAGGAATGGTTACATAAGAATAATATTCCTTATGATGAAATTATTGCTGGTCCGGGTAAAAAAAGAGATAAATGTTTAAGACATAAATTGGATATTATGATAGAAGATAAGGCTAGTAATGTTTTAGAGATTAGTGAAGTAATTCCTGTGTTGTGTTTTGATGCGCCTTATAATTTGTCAATTCAGAAAGACAATGTTTATCGTGTTTATAGTTGGTATCAGATTTATCAGTACTTTTTAAATAAATCTTGAAAAATACTTTTCATCTGTCGCATATGATGTTATACTTAACTTAAGTTAGGAGGATTATGAGGTATTTAGGATTAGATTTAGGAAGTAAAACTTTAGGAGTTGCTGTTAGTGATGAGAGTAAAACTATCGCTTCGGTGTTATCTACTATTCGTTTTTCAGGGGAAGATTATGACTCGTTAATTCCAACACTAAAAAAAATTATTCAAGAAGAAAGTGTTGAAAAAATAGTTTTAGGTTATCCTCTTAATATGAATGGTACTGTGGGGCCAAGGGCTGAAATTACTTTAGCTTTTAAAGAAAAATTGGAAAGAGAAATTCAAATTGAAGTGGTTATGGAAGATGAGAGATTAACTTCAGTTATTTCTAATCAAATTTTAATTTCAGCTGATTTATCGAGAAAAAAAAGAAAAAAAAAGGTAGATGGTTTAGCGGCTCAAATTATTTTGCAGAGTTATTTAGATAGGAAAGGTGAAAAATAGATGAAAGAGAAAAATGTATTTCAAGTTATGGATGAAAACGGAAAGGAAGTTACTTGCGAAGTATTGTTTGTTTTTGATTCTGAGGAAACAAAAAAGAGTTATATTGTGTATACCGATAATACGACTGATGAAAATGGAAATATTCGAGTATATGCATCAATTTTTGATCCTAAAGCAGAAAATATGGAATTAATTCCAATTGAATCAGAAAGAGAATGGAAAATTGTAGAAACTATTTTAGAATCAATTCAAGAAGAAAATAATAAGAATTAATTATTTTTAATGTTTAGTAAATTTATTCATAGTACTTTTTGCTCTATTGTTGTTTTAATTTTTAGTATTTTACTGTTTTCTTATGCAATATTTTATCATAGTTTAAGTGCACCAAGTGATTCTAGTGAAATGAAGACAATAGAGATTAAACCAGGTGGAATTGATTCTATTGCTGATACTTTATATGAGGAGAAGCTGATTCGAAGTAAGTTATCTTTTATTCTTTATACAAAATTATGGGGGAAAAATTCTTTGAAAGCGGCAACTTATGTTTTGTCTAGAAATATGAGTGTTGAGGACATTGTTAAAATTTTATCAGAGGGAAATGGACAGAATAGCGCTCAAATTACGATTACTTTTAAAGAGGGATGGAATATTCGAAAAATTGCCAAAACGATTCAAGAAAATACTAATCATAGTGAGGAAGATGTGTATAATACTTTAAAAGATGATACTTATTTGAAGAGTTTGATTAGTAAATATTGGTTTTTGACTGATGATATTTTGGATAGTAGAATTTATTATCCTTTGGAGGGGTATTTATATCCAGATACTTATAATTTTTCTTCTAGGGATGTAGAAATTAAAAAAATTATTGAGACGATGCTTCTGGAAACAGAAAAAAAATTAAGTGATCAAAAAGAGAAAATTTTGGCTAGTCATTTTTCTGTTCATGAAATCTTTACGTTGGCTTCTATTGCTGAATTAGAAGGAAATGATTTAGATGATCGTAAAAAAATTGTTCAAGTTTTTCAAAATCGTATGCAACGAGGGATGAATTTAGGAAGTGATGTTACGACTTATTATGGAGCTAGAGTTGATATGGGGGATAGAGATTTATATGCTGAAGAAGTAAATACTTGTAATTCCTATAATACTAGGTGTGCTTCATTTAAAACATTGCCAGTTTCTCCAATTTGTAATCCGAGTATAGTTTCTATATTGGCTGTGATTGAGTCTGATGATAATGATTATCTTTATTTCGTTGCTGATAAGAATAAAAAGATTTATTTTAGCAAAACTTTAAAAGAACACAATGCGACTATTTTAAAATTGAAAGAAAAGAACTTATGGTTAGAGTATTAATTTTTTTGATTATGTTGTTTTGGATTCATATAAATTGTGTTTTTTTGTTTGAATAGAAAGAAAGTACATCTTAAGAATTGGATGTGCTTTTTATTGTCTTAATCTTTATAAAATTTAAAAAGTAAAGTTTGTTCTTTTTTTGTTTGTTATATTGATATTTTTTATTTATTATGTGTTATTTTTTTGAAAATAAAATACTACTGGAGGATAAAAATGATATTATTTTGTTTATAAAAATTAAATTTCAAAATAGTTAATTTTCTTGCTAGGATATTTTTTCTTTGTTATACTTGAATCATAAATAGAGAGGTGATAGAGAATGAAGTATGTTTATGCTTTTAATGAAGGTAATAAAGATATGCGAGAGCTATTAGGTGGTAAAGGAGCTAATCTTGCTGAAATGACAAAGATTGGACTTCCTGTTCCTAGAGGCTTTACCGTTACGACTGAAGCTTGCAATCAGTATTATGCAGATGGTAAAGTTATTAGTGAAGAAGTAAAAAAACAAATTTTTGAGCAATTAGAAAAGCTTGAAGAAGTTACTGGGAAAAAGATGGGTGATGTAACTGAACCATTATTGGTTTCTGTTCGAAGTGGTGCTAGAGCTTCAATGCCAGGAATGATGGATACGGTTTTAAATTTAGGAATGACGGATGAGGTTGCACAACAACAGGCGATGAAGACAGGAAATAAGAGATTTATATATGATTCTTATCGTCGTTTTATTATGATGTTTGCTGATGTGGTCAAAGGATATTCAAAGAATTCCTTTGAAAGAGTATTAGATTCTTATAAGGAAGAAAAAGGATTTCAATTTGATACAGATTTAGATGAAGAAGATATGTATTTTATTTGCCAGAAGTTTAAGAAAATTTATTTAGAAATTACTGGTGAAGATTTTCCTCAGGATCCTAAGACACAGTTGATAGAAGCTGTAACAGCAGTATTTCGTTCTTGGAATAATGAAAGAGCAGTTATTTATCGAAAGATGAATGATATTCCATCTTCGTGGGGAACAGCGGTTAATGTTCAGGAAATGGTTTATGGAAATATGGGAGATAATTGTGGTACAGGAGTTGCTTTTACTAGGAATCCTGCTACTGGAGAAAATCATCTTTATGGAGAATATTTAATTAATGCACAAGGTGAAGATGTTGTTGCTGGGGTAAGAACGCCTGAGGATATTTCTACTTTAAAAGAAAAAATGCCACATGTGTATGAAGAATTTGTTAAAACGACAGAGATTTTAGAGAATCATTATCGTGATATGCAAGATATGGAATTTACGATTGAAAATGGAAAATTATTTATGTTACAAACTAGAAATGGAAAAAGAACAGCTGCTGCTGCTGTTAGAATAGCTGTAGAAATGGTAGAAGAGGGAAAAATTACTAAGGAAGAGGCTTTATTAAAAGTTGAACCTAAATCATTGGATCAATTATTACATAAAACTTTTGATGAGGAATCAAAGAAGACGGCAAAAGTTATTGCAACTGGTCTTGCTGCCTCTCCGGGAGCTGGAGCAGGAAAGATATATTTTAACGCAAGTGATGTATCTCGTGCTGCTAAGAATGGAATAGATGCCATTTTAGTTCGTTTGGAAACTTCTCCTGAAGATATTCAAGGAATGAGTGATGCTAGAGGTATTTTGACTGTTCGTGGTGGAATGACTTCTCATGCAGCAGTTGTTGCTCGAGGAATGGGGAGATGTTGTATTTGCGGTTGTGGAGAACTTACCATTAATGAAGAGGCTAAAACTTTAATCACCAGTGATGGAACAGTTTATCATGAGGGGGATAAAATTTCTCTAGATGGTAGTACTGGTAAGGTTTATGATGGAATTCTACCAGCTGTAGAACCAGCCATTAGTGGAAATTTTGAGACTTTTATGAAATGGGCTGATGAAGTTAGAACGTTAGGCGTTAAGGCTAATGCAGATAATCCTCGTGATGCTAAACAAGCGATGAAGTTTGGAGCTGAAGGGATTGGCTTATGTCGAACTGAGCATATGTTTTTTGAAACAAGTAGAATTTTTGCTGTAAGACAAATGATTGTTGCTGAAACTTTGGAGCAAAGGAAAAAAGCCTTGGAAAAAATTCTTCCTATGCAAAGGCAGGATTTTGAAGAAATGTTTACTGTTTTAGAAGGAAAGCCTATGGTTATTCGTTATTTGGATCCACCACTTCATGAGTTTTTACCACATACTGATGAAGAAATTATGGATTTATCTAGGGAATTAGGAATGACTTTTGAAGCACTTAAAGATAGAATTTCTTCTTTAAAGGAATTTAATCCAATGATGGGACATCGTGGTTGCCGTTTAGCAATTACCTATCCGGAAATTGCTGAGATGCAAACTAGAGCAGTAATTGAGGCAGCAATAAATGTTTCTAAGAAAGGAATAGAAGTTCATCCTGAGATTATGATTCCATTAATAGGGGATGTTCAAGAATTAAAATATATTAAAGATATTGTTGTAAGAGTAGCCGATCAATTAATTCAAGAGGAAGACTGTGCGGTTTGTTATCAAGTAGGAACTATGATTGAAATTCCTCGTGCAGCCCTTTTAGCCGATGAAATTGCAACAGAAGCAGAATTCTTTAGTTTTGGAACAAACGATTTAACACAATTAACATTTGGCTTCTCAAGAGATGATGCTGGAAAATTTTTAGAAGACTATTATAAAAAGCAAATCTTTGAAAATGATCCTTTTGCAAGAATTGATGAACATGGTGTTGGAAAATTAATTGATATGGCCGCAAAAAAGGGAAGAGAGACAAGAAAAGATATTTCTCTTGGAATTTGTGGAGAACATGGTGGAGATCCTAGTTCGATTGATTTTTGTCATCGTATTGGTTTAAATTATGTTTCTTGTTCTCCATTTAGGGTACCTATTGCCCGATTGGCTGCTGCACAGTCACAAATTAGGAATAGTTAATTTGTAGATAAAAAGATTGGGAAAGTGTTATGAAATATGAACATTTTCCCAAAATTAACTATATGTATTGACTTCTTTTTTAAAAAGTGCTATAATTTCATTACTGGTTGATGAATAGTATATTAAAGGGGGAATAAAATGAAAAATTCTTATGTAATAGAATATTTGAATGAAAATGAGTTTAGAAAAAAAGAGAGAGCCGTAAAAAAATATAATATGCTTGCTTATAAAAAATTAATTTTTGAATTTTACCCTAATTTTAGGGATGGAAAATTCGATGGAGTAATTGTTTCAAAGAATGCTTTAGAAGGAATTATTAAATATGATTTAAAATTACCTACTGATGCTACTTTTGCAAAGGTTTATCATGACATTGTTTTACATTACACTGTTTATGAAAAACAAAGAATTGTTATGCTTAATAACATTACTCCTGATGATATTTTAATGGAAGGGCATCAAAAAGAGTTGACAACTTATAAAGGAGTTCCTATTTCTAAGTCTCATGCGGAAAAAGATATGTTTAAGATCAATTTATTAAATATGTTAGATAATAAATAGTTTTATTTGAACATATGTAATTATGATAAGAAAGTTGTAGAAAGAGTGAATTGTTTTGGATAACATTTTTAAAGATCGAACGTATATGTATATTGTGAGTGATATTTTGGAGAATAAGGAATTTACAAAAATAAAAAATTGTCGACATCATGGATTAAATCGATTAGATCATTCTATTCGAGTTTCTTATTATTCTTATTTAGTTTGTAAAAGATTAAAACTAAATGCTGTAGAAACTGCTCGAGCAGGTTTATTACATGATTTTTTTACAGAAAATGATTTAAGCCAAAAGAAACAAAGGTTTAGTATGTTTTTTCATCCATATGCTTCTTTAAAAAATGCTAAGACTTATTTTAGATTAACTGATAGAGAAGAAGATATTATCATAAGTCATATGTTTCCTAGTTTGCCTCATAAGGTACCAAAATATATTGAGAGTTGGATTGTTAGTTTGGTTGATAAAATCGTTGCGATTTATGAATTTTATTACTCATATGGGAAGAGTTATGTTTATAAATTATCTAATATGTATGTTGTATTATTAATATTATTTAGATGGTAATGAGAAATTAACTATTTTGTAGTTAATTTCAGAGTGTTGACAAACTACCTATTTTGAAAAAAATTGATTTTTTAATAAATCAAAGTGGGTTAAATTGTCTAAAAAGAGCAAATATTAGGTACTTAATCCCTAAAAAATGCTCTTTTTTATACTTTAGTGTGAGAAATATAAAAGGCTGTGACAAAGCCGATTTGAAAAATCGACTTTGTCAACAGCCTGAAATTAACTATTTTGTAGTTAATTTTTTTTGATTAGGAGGGGAAAAGATGAATAAAATAATTGTAATTGTTGGTCCTACTGGTGTTGGAAAAACGAAATTATCGATTTCTTTAGCAAAAAAATATCATGGTGAAATTGTGAACGCTGATGCTATGCAGGTATATAAAGAATTAGATATTGGAACGGCAAAAATTATGGAATCCGAAAAAGAAGGTGTGCCACATTATCTTTTTGATATTCGAAATGTAAAAGAAGAGTATTCTATTTATGATTATCAAAAAGAATGTCGAAATATTATTGATGATATCTTATCTCGTGGAAAAACACCTATTTTGGTGGGAGGAACGGGTCTTTATATTAAAGCTTGTTTATATGATTACAAATTAACTGAGAATCCTATTAAAAATGATCAACTAGAAACAAAAACTTTGGAGGAATTAAATAAAATTTATCAAGAATTAGATCCAGTTGGTTTTTCTAAAATAGATACTAAAAATAAAAGAAGGGTTATTAATGCTATTCGGTATTATCAAAACAATCAAAAATCAATTTCTGATAATAAAACTACTAATCTTTTATATGATTGCTTTTTTATTGGATTAACCACAGAAAGAAAAAATTTATATCATTTGATTGACAAAAGGGTGGATAAAATGATTATGGATGGATTAGAAGAAGAAGTAAGATTTTTTTACGATCAAGGGATTTTTACTAAACCTTTATTAGGAGGAATTGGCTATAAGGAGTTTTATCGCTATTTTGCTGGTGAAATATCATTTGATGATGCTGTTTCAGAAATTAAGAGAAATTCCAGACGATATGCCAAAAGACAATATACTTTTTTTCGACATCAATTACCAGTTCATTGGTTTGAAACAAATTATGATCACTTTGATCAAACCGTAAAAATGGTTTCAGATTATATTGAGAGTTAATAGAAAATTTTTTATTATTTATGTTATAATACTGATGGAGATTACTTTATTTTTTAGATAATGAATGTTGGTATTTTTATAAATACAGTTATAAAGGGAGGATTAGAAATGAAAACAGTTGTGATTGGAATGAGTGGTGGAGTAGATAGTTCTGTTGCAGCATTATTGTTAAAACAAGCAGGATATCGTGTAATTGGTTTATTTATGCGAAATTGGGATAGTTCTATTAATAATGATTATTTAGGTAATCCTAATTTGGATCACTCAATATGTCCTCAAGAAGAAGATTATAATGATGCTAAAAAAGTATGTGAAAAATTAGATATTCCTCTTCATCGTGTAGATTTTGTTAAAGAGTATTGGGATTATGTTTTTACTTATTTTTTGGAAGAGTTAAAGAAAGGACGAACACCTAATCCAGATGTTATGTGCAATAAATATATTAAATTTGATTTATTTATGAAAGAGGCAGAAAAACTAGGGGCTGATTATGTGGCTACTGGACATTATGCTAGAGTAATTGATGGAAATTTGTGTAGAGCTGTGGATTTAAATAAAGATCAAACTTATTTTTTAGCTTATGTTGCTCGAGAAAAATTTGCTCATGTGTTATTTCCAATTGGAGAATTAGAAAAACCTATGGTTAGAAAAATTGCTTTAGAGAATGGTTTAGTTACTGCTAAGAAAAAAGATTCTACTGGTATTTGTTTTATTGGAGAAAGAAACTTTACTCAATTTTTGGAAAATTATTTACCAAATCAACCTGGAGATATTTTGGATATTGAAACAGGTAAAAAAGTTGGTGAACATATTGGTTTGATGTATTATACAATTGGTCAGCGCCGTGGTCTTCATTTAGGAGGAAATCATGAAAAAAGTTATGTTGTTCGCAAAGACTTAGAACATAATGTACTTTATGTTGCTTCTTCTTCAGAGAATAAATATTTGTATTCTTCACGAGCAATTATTGAAGATTTTAACTTTTTAACAGGTGATCGTTTGATAGAATGTACGGCTAAATTTCGATATCGTTCAAAAGATGTACCTGTTTTGGTGAAATATTTAGATAATGGTGAATTAGAGTTGAAATATGATCATGCTAAGGCCGTTACACCTGGACAATTTTGTTGTTTATATCAGGGAGATATTTGCCTTGGTGGTGGAATTATTAAGAGTGTATTTAAAGATTAAATTTTGGTTTTAGTTGACATGTACTTGACATAATTTGTAAACATGATAAAATAGAATTAGAGAGGGATGTAACATGAATACCGTTGATAAGATTAATCTGATTTTAAAAAAAACAAATATTTCCAAAGTTAATTTAGCAAAATATTTGGGTGTTTCTAGGCAGATGGTTTATAATTATTTGGATAGTGATGATTTAAACAAAATGCCTGCTGAAAAGTGTCAATTGTTATTTAATTTGTTAGAGGTTAGAAATTGTGAAGAAATTGTTACTAAAGAACTTACTAATGAGTATTTACAATCGGTTTCTAATAAGGTTTTTAATTATAAAAAAATTCCTTCTAAAAAGGAAGAAGTTATTGAATTATCAGGCTTGAAAAAAGAGGAACAAGAAATTATTTCGGATATTGTTTTTTTATTGAAAGAAATGTTAAATGAAAATAAAACCAAGGAAAGTTTTATTACTTTGAAGTATTTGTATCATTTTATTCAGTCTTTAAATGGGATGAAAGAGACAAAATATATTTTAGGTTATATTGCTAAAAATAATGGTTATTTGAAATATAATGTATATGATTTTAATGAGGAAAATCAATTTATATTTGAAAGCATCATGTATTCTGCTATGACTTTATATACAAATGGTGGTGCTTCGAAGAGTAAATTAGCAGAGTCTCATCGAAGATGGGAAGCTGAACTTGAGAGAAAGAATGAAGAGAAATTAAGCCGTACTCAAGAATTAAATACTGCTAAAGTACAGGCATTAAGGGAGTTAGGGTATACTGAAATTAATGAGAGAAATGCTAGTGAAGTATTTGATAAAATAGCTGAAATACAGGCTAGAAATAATAATTATTAGAGGTTGGAATACTGATGAAGCTTATTTTTTTCCCTATAAAAATAATGTTTGATATGATCTTTTTGCCTGTTAAAATTGTTTTTAAAATTTTTGGAATGAATTAGAAAGATAACTAGTTTTTTGATGATTAGTTATCTTTTTTTAATTTTATTGTTGCTTTTTTTAGCAAATTGGAAGTAAAAATATACATTAAGATAAATGATATGGTATAATTTAGTTGAATATGAAAATTGTATTAGAAAGTGAGCGGTTTATGGAAGAAAAAAATTATGTTTTAGGATTAGATGTGGGGATATCTTCTGTTGGATGGGGATTATTAGAATTAGATGAGTTTGGTAATCCTTATAAAATATTAGATGTTGGTAGTAGAATTTTTACTCCAGGTGAGGTTGAAAAGACGGGGGATAGTCGTGCAAAAGAAAGAAGAGAAAAACGTGGTGCTAGGAGAGTATCTAGGCGAAGAGAATTTCGGATAGATAGAGTAAGAAACTTGTTATATGAGAAGGGATTTTTAAAAGGAAATATTACTAGTAATATTGTTTCTGAAAAAAATTATGAATTATCTTTATTATTTGATAAAATGATAAATAGTTATTATAAAGATAAAAATACAAATCCTTACAAATTAAAAGTAGAGGCATTAGATAGAAAATTAAGTAATGAAGAATTAGCCATAATTTTAGTACATTACGCTAAAAAAAGAGGATATAAATCTAATCGTGAAGAAGCGTTGTCTAGTGATTCTGGAAAAGTTTTAAGTGCTATATCTGATAATGTAAAAATTATGCAAGATCGTCATTATCGTACTATATCGGAAATGTATGTTAATGATGAAAAATTTAAGGATAAAATTAAAAATAGTCCTAATGATTACAAAGTATCTGTTACTAATGAAATGTATTTAGAGGAAATAAATAAAGTATTAGATAAGCAAATTGAATATGGTTTAATTGATAAAAATTTTAAAATAGAATATTTAGAGATATATAATTCTAGGAGAAGTTATGCTAAAGGACCAGGTGGCGATTCTCCATATGGAGGCGATCTGATTGAAAAAATGACAGGTAAATGTGCATTTGATCAATTTCCTAGAGCTCCTAAAATGGCTTTTTCTTCTGAATTATTTGTAGTACTTACAAAGCTGGTGAACTTAAAATATAAAGCAGATGGTAGTGAATATGTTTCTTTGACGGAAGAGGAAATCAATAAAGTTGTTGCACTAGCTAAGAATAAAAAGACTATTAGTTATAAAGATTTAGTAAAAATTATTGATAAAGATAATGTTGTGTTTAAAAATTTATCTTTAAGTAAAAAAGAATATAAAAAATTAATTGATGAATTCAAGAAGAAACTTAATATTGATAAAAGTGAAAAAATAGACATTGCTGAGTTATCATTGGATGATAAGAATATATATACTAGATTGTATAATGACAAATTGTTTGGTAAAGTATTTGCTGAAATGAAAGGGTATCATGCATTAAAGGGCGTTATTAGTAAATGTTATAGTAATGAGGTATGGTTATCAATTCAAGATGATATTGAGTTTTTAGATGAATTGGCACTTTATTGTACCAATTATAAATTAAATGAAGATATTCTTAATAAAATTAAATCATCAAAAGTAATAAATAACATTTATGCTGATATTCATTTTGTTGAGAACTTACCTAACTTTAAAGATCATTTGATGTTATCTACTAATATTATAAGAAAATTAATTCCTTTAATGATGCGTGGTGCTCCTTATGATAAAGCTATGGATACATTAGGATATAATCATTCTGATTCCTTTTTTCGAAAAAGCGAAAAAAAAGATTTATTGGTACCAGTAAGTGTTGATGAGAATATTACAAATCAACGAGTAATTCGTTCTTTAACTCAAACTAGAAAAGTAATTAATTCTGTGATTAAAAAGTATGGATTACCTAAGGTTATTAATATTGAAACGGCTAGAGATCTTGCTAAATCAAGACAAGAAAGAAATGAAATTGCTAAAGATAATTTAACGAAACAAGAAAACAATGAAAGAGATAAAAGATTTTTGGTAGAAAATGGATTATTTGATTGTACTGAAAAAATTACTGGGAATGATTTATTAAAATTTAGATTATGGAAAGAACAGAATGAATTTTGTGGTTATAGCATGAAAAAAATTAATATAACAGATTTATTTTCTAATAATATTGTTCAAATTGATCATATTTTGCCTTATTCTAGGACATATAATGATAATTATTTAAATAAAACATTAGTATACACGAAGGAGAATCAGGAAAAGGGGAATAGAACTCCTTATGAATGGTTTGGTAATACGCCAAAATGGGATGAATATGTGGCCTATATTAATCACTTAATGATTCCTGTTAAGAAGAAAGAAAATTATTTATTAAAAAAATTAGATTTAGATACAGAAAGAGAAATGAGAGATCAAAATTTAAATGATACTAAATATATCAGTAGAGAGTTATCATCACTAATAAAGGCTTATTTAAATGTTGAACAAGTTAATATGTATTCTGGCGCAATTACTTCAAAATTAAGAGCTAGATGGGGATTTAATAGACTTACGCATAGTTATATTTCTTCTACATATTTATTGCCAAATAATATGAAAGAAGGAGTGAAAAAAGATAGAGATAATCATTTACATCATGCAATAGATGCATTAGTAATAGCTGCTATAACGCCTTCTTTGCAGCAAAAGATTACTTTGTATGAAAAATTTAGTAGGTATATTGATGGATTAACTCGATCAGCATTGATTAATGTTAGTTTAGAAAATGGTAAAGAAATTTTTGGAGAATACTATAACGATAAAACTGGTGAAATCGATGATATTAGTTTTAGAGAATATTTAATAGAACAAACTAATGAAAAAAATATTAAATTTAATAAACATAATATTAGTAGATTAGAATTTCCACTACCTTACAAAAATTTTCCTGAGGAAGCAAAGTTAAGAGTGTATGAGCAAAATTTAGATATTTTAAAATGGAATTTGAAGAATTTGCATACTTATAATCATGATGATTTAAATCGTATTCATCCACTGATTCCTTCTATAGCTAAAGCAAAGATATCTGGTAAAATGCATAAAGAAACATACTATGGAGTTAAAAAAGTAACTATTAATAATGATGTTAAAAAAATATATAAGACTTTAAGGGTTCCTATTGAGCAAGTTAAAAGAAAAGATTTAGAAAATATTCCAGATAAAGATGGAGGCTCAAAAGATATATATAACACATTGGTGGATTGGTTTGGTATTTATGAAACAGGAGAAGAAGTTTTGAAGAATAATGATGGTAAATATCCTGTTTCCAGAAATGATAAAGAGGGAAAGAAAATAAAAAAATTGAAAATATATACTGAGTATAAAAGTAATGGTCATATGATTAACCATAGTAATGTAGAAAAAGGTGAAATATACAAAATAGATATATTTAAATCTAAGAATGATGCAGATGATAAATTATATTTTGTTGCTTATGATATGTTAGAAATTAAAAAAATTAATACAATGAGAAAAACTGGTGTCGTTGATGTAGATTTTTGTCTAAAAGTTGATTATGGTCAAGGAAAAAATACGATGATTTTACCATATAAAAGTATTATTGATAATTATGAATTATATGTTTCTTTAGTTAAAAATGATTTAATAAAGGTTACTACTAAAGATGGTAGAGAGTCAGTTGCTTATGTTGTAGGTTGTTCTAGTGGGATGTTTGAAGTGAAAAGTAAAATAGGAGATGGCTATGATTTAATCAATTGTAAAGAAGGAGATAATCAAATTTTTTCAAGTCAAAGAAAACAATATCAAATTACAATTTCTACTATAAAAGAGATCAAAAAATTATCAATAAATATATTAGGAGAAATAAGTGGGTTATAGGCAAATAGTTATTAAAAAAAGTGAAAAATTACATTACAAAGATGATCAGTTGATAATTGATAAGGAATCTAACAGTACAAAGGTTCCTCTTGAAGATATTAATTATATTTTAATTGAAGATTCTACAACAATACTTACTACTCGATTACTTGCTGAATTAGGGAAACATGCTATTTCTTTAATTGTATGTGATGAAAAATTTGAACCAACCTCTATAATGTATCCTTATAATTATCATTTTAAGCAATTAGAGGTTTTTTCTTACCAAATGGAAGTAGATGAAAGTGTTAAATGTGAATTTTGGAATCAAATTGTTAGGAAAAAAATAGAAAACAGTATTAGAGTTCTCGAGATGACTTCAAAAGAGGAAGTTCCAATTTCTAAATTAAATGAGTATTTATTAGAAATTGTAGATGGTGATATTAAGAATAGGGAAGGGCTTGCTGCTAAAATATATTTTAGAAGTTTGTTTGGTAGTAATTTTATTAGATTTTATGATGATAATGTCAATGTAGCGTTAAATTATGGATATACCATATTTGCAAGTGCTATGATCAGAAATTTAGCAGTTTATGGGTTGAATACTTATTTGGGCATTCATCATAGTTCAAAAATAAATAATTTTAATCTTGCATATGATTTTTTGGAACCATATCGTTCAGTTATAGATAAATTCGTTTATGATAATCAAGATAATATTGTTTTACCACTGTCTTTTGAATTTAGAAAAAAATTGATTAATTTATTAAATAAAGAAGTATTGCATCAAAATAAAAGATATACTATAGAATATAGTATGGGACTTTTAATTAAAAGTTATATAAAATCTTTTTCTAGTGGAGAAATAAAATTAGATTTACCTATAATAATTTATGAATAATAGATTTATGAGAATAATTGTGATGTTTGATTTGCCAGTAGTAACAGAAAAGGAAAAGAAAGTTGCTACTAAGTTTAGAAATTTTTTACTAGATGATGGTTTTATTATGATGCAATACTCTGTATATTCAAGAATATGTAAAAATAATGATGATTTGAATAAACATATTAATAGAATAAAAATTAATGCACCTAAAACTGGAAATATTAGGTTGATTCAAATCACAGAAAATCAATATAATAATATTATTATGTTTTCCGGAGAAAAGGCAGTTGAAGAAGAAATTTCTGTAGAAAATCTATTGGTTTTTGAATAATGATATGATCGTTAAAATTAGAGTAAATTAAGAGAAGGATCAGAAAGTTTCTTTTGTTAAATTTGATTATGTTTATTTCATTTGGATGACAAAAAAAGCAAGGATTAAACTTGCTTTTTTTGAATCTTTAAGGTTAGATTAAACCTAAGGCATTGTGCCTTATTACAGAAACCTGTAAACTTTTAGTAATGTATATCCTTTTTTCAGGACAATTACATTATATAATATTATTTATTTCTAGTCAATAAATTTAAGTGATATTTCAAAAAATAAATTTTGTAGTTCTTTATTATCACAAATAACATATTCACTTGTGATTATTTTTGGTTTATTTAATACAAATTTAATGGAAGAGCAATTTAATATTTTTCCAATGACGGCTGGATATTTATTCAAAATTTTTTCTTTTATATTTGTTACTTCTTCCTTTTGAATCAAACTTTCATTTTCTAGATAAAAATTTTCGTATTTAATATTTCTATTTTTTAACTTATAGTATTCTCTTTTTATAATATAATTTTTAATCGCAAAATCAATATTTTTAAAAGGAATTACATTATTATTGAGTTTGTATATATGAAATAATTTTAAATCTAAATATTCAAAAATATTATTTGAAGTTGTTAATATAAAATGGCAATTTATATTAGAATGTTTGTTTATTTTAGAAAGAATATCTATTATTTCATCAGAATTTAAGTATACATCAAAGTTATCTATAATTATGATGTTATTTTTATCTTTGTTTAATTCTATTTCCCAAAAGTATAACTGATATAGTAATTTTCGTTTCATTGATTTTGTTATTTCTTTATTGTCTAATAGCAAATCGTCAATATAAATATTTGTAAATTTGTCTATTATCGAATTAATGTCTGGAACTTCTATTTGGAATGAGAGATTATTTTCAATATCTTTATTTACTTTTCTATCAAGTAACTTGTTGACTCGATTATCTATAATATCAAATATTTCATTGGTATAATTTATCATTTTTTCTTGATTAACTTTTTCTATGACTGCATTATATATCATTTGCTTTAGTGGATTATTTTTGGTAAATTTAAATTCACTTAAAAAATCGTTATCTTCATTTATATGTATGATGTTATATTCTTGCGAATTAATTTTATTTCCATTTATTATCATATTTTTATTTTTTCCCATAAAACCATTATTTAGATTATTAAGTAATTTTGATTTAAATAAGTTATTTTTACCAATAAACAAAATATTATTTTCTAAGTTTAATAATATTTCATTATTTTCTTTCGTTTTTAGTAAAATTTCCAACATAATCACTTTCCTTTATAAAAAAATTATAGCAGAAATTTTTCTTAAAATCTATTTAATTTATTATTGTAAAGATACTAATAAATTGGTATAATTATTTTGAGGTTACAGGACCCTGTGAATTTTTAGTAATGTATAACTCACTAATCAAATGGTTAAATGAACATTTAGTTACAGGACCCTGTGAATTTTTAGTAATGTATAACACTAGAATTAACATACTCAGTAGGAAGATGTTACAGGACCCTGTGAATTTTTAGTAATGTATAACTACTTCTTATAAGTTTTCTTATACTTTTCAGTTACAGGACCCTGTGAATTTTTAGTAATGTATAACATTCTCTTTTTCTGTTTCTTGTATGTAGGGTTACAGGACCCTGTGAATTTTTAGTAATGTATAACAGGTCATATTGGAACTGTTGGTGAAACTAGTTACAGGACCCTGTGAATTTTTAGTAATGTATAACGGATAATTCCAATAAATGACAAAATTATTGTTACAGGACCCTGTGAATTTTTAGTAATGTATAACCTTTAACTTCTGGTTGTTCTTCTCTTATTGGTTACAGGACCCTGTGAATTTTTAGTAATGTATAACTCTAGCATTAAATTCTAATAAATTAAAAGGTTACAGGACCCTGTGAATTTTTAGTAATGTATAACAAGTACTAAAGAAGGATACAGTAAAGGAACGTTACAGGACCCTGTGAATTTTTAGTAATGTATAACTACTAACTTAAAAGTAAAAGGTTCAGTAGGTTACAGGACCCTGTGAATTTTTAGTAATGTATAACTTTCATTGATGAATTGAGAGAAATTTTTATGTTACAGGACCCTGTGAATTTTTAGTAATGTATAACTAATATTTGTATCTCCACTTTTTGGATTAGGTTACAGGACCCTGTGAATTTTTAGTAATGTATAACGATACTTTCGATAAAACAATTAACGAATTGTTACAGGACCCTGTGAATTTTTAGTAATGTATAACAGTCTACTAGCATGCCTAATTTATCTAGATGTTACAGGACCCTGTGAATTTTTAGTAATGTATAACTTTTGAAGATGATAAGAATAAAGAGGAGCGTTACAGGACCCTGTGAATTTTTAGTAATGTATAACTGGAAATAATAATCATAGAAATAATTATATGTTACAGGACCCTGTTAATTTTTAGCAATGTATACTTTCATAAAGTTCCTTTGAAGGAAGATTAAGTTACAGGATCCTGTAAATTTTATATAAGTGTAAACTTATTTTTTGATAGGGAAGGGGAGTGAAAAAATTTAAGTCCCCTATTTTTTTAATTTAATTTGCTTATTTTCATATAATAGTACTCTGTATTATTTAATTTGAAATAAATATTTTTTAGATTTATAAAATTTATAAATAAATTATATTAGTAAAATTTATAAATTTTATATTTTTAACTATAATTAATATGATTAATTTTATTTGTTTGAGTTATTTTAAAAAAATTTGAAAATTATTGCTGAATTGTTGTTTTTATTGATAAAAAATTAATCTAAATAAACGGCCAAGACAATTAATCATCAATTTGAAAATATAGAAGTTGAATAACTGATAAAAAATTAATTTTAAATTAATAAATTGATAATTAATCATCTAAGGTTTAATTTTGAATCGTTTGAATTTTAATTTGAAAATATAAAAAATTGGATAACAAACTTATAATTTTAAAATTTTAGCAAAAGAAGATTTGATTGATAAGATCTATTCCTTATTAATTAATTCTAGTTATAAATTTAATTTAAAATTTGAATTTTAAAAGTTATAATGAATGTTATATCTTGTTCATGAATATATAATAATATTGCAATAAAATTACTTAATAAGTATAAATTAGCTGTATAAAATTTTTGTTGATTTATTAGTTCCGATAATTTATATTATGTAAACTTCTATATTTTTGTTAAAAGAAAAAGTCTTACCATAATAAGGCTTTTTTCCTTTAAGACTACTATTCTTTTTTAGTATTTTTCCTAAAATATTATTTTATTTTTTCTTTTAATTCATACAGTAAATTTAAAGCTTTTAATGGGGTTAATTCTAAAACATTTGTATTTTTTAGAATTTCTTCAACTTCACTTTTTTCTGTAATTTTTTCTGCAATGGTATCTAGTGGTAAACTTGTTTGAATTGCAATTTCTTTTTTGCTTGGATCGTTATTTTCGTAAGTAGCTAGGATTTCGGATGCTCTATTTAGGATTTCATTTGGTATTCCAGCTAATTTGGCAACATTAATTCCATAACTTTTATCAACACTTCCATCTTTTACTTTGTGTAAGAAGATGATGTTTTCTCCGTCTTCTGATGCAGATACGTGTTTATTTTTTAAATGTTTTAATTCTTTTTCTAATTTGGTTAATTCGTGGTAATGGGTTGAAAATAAAGTTTTACATCCAATATTATTATTAACATATTCTAGTATTGCTTGAGCAAGGCTCATTCCATCGTATGTAGCTGTTCCCCTACCCAATTCATCAAAGAGAATAAGACTATCTTTTGTTGCATTTTTAATTGCGTGTGTAGCTTCAATCATTTCTACCATAAACGTTGATTCTCCACTAACTAAGTCATCACTGGCACCTATTCTTGTGAATATTTGGTCAAATACAGGCATTTTTGCTTCTTTTGCGGGTACAAAACATCCGATTTGTGCCATTATTGCTATAATTCCTAATTGACGCATATAGGTGCTTTTTCCGGCCATATTAGGACCAGTAATTAGTAATGTGTAAACTCCATTATCCATGATAATATCATTAGGGATATATTCATCTTTGATTACTCTTTCTACGACGGGGTGTCTAGAGTCAATTAGTTTTAGACTGTGATCTAAAGTGATTGTTGGTTTGACATAGTTGTATCTTTCACTTACTAAAGCAAAACTTTGTAGAACATCAATTTCACTGATTGTTTTAGCGACTTTTTGTAGTTTGGGAATATATTTTTTAATTTTGTCTCTAATTTCAATAAAAAGTTCATATTCTAAGTTGATAATTTTTTCTTCTGCACTTAGAATTAGATCTTCTTTTTCTTTTAAAAGAGGGGTAATAAATCTTTCACAATTTGTTAAGGTTTGTTTTCTAATATATCCCATATCTTCAGTAATAAGGCTTAAATTTCCTTTTGATATTTCAATATAATAGCCAAATACTTTATTAAATCCAACTTTTAAGTTTTTAATACCAGTTCTTTCTTTTTCTTCTAATTCAAACTTGCTAATGAAGTCTTTTCCTCCACTTCGTAGTTCTTTTAATTCATCTAATTCTGTTGAATAGCCTTTTTTGATTAAGTATCCTTCTTTTATAGTGATTGGTGGTTCTTCATAAATAGATTGTTCTAATAGGTCATAAAGATCTGTTAGAGGATTAATATCACTATAAAAATTGATTTGTTTTAACATTTCAGCAATAATGGGTAATACTTTTAATGAATTTTTTAGTTGGATTAGGTCTCTTCCATTGGCATTTCCTAAGGCAATTCTACCACTTAATCTTTCTAGATCATATATTTCATATAGATTTCTTCGGAGATCTTCGGTTAAAATAAATTCATCAATTAATTTACTTACTACTTCATGTCTTTTTTCAATAGGTCTTTTTTCTTTTAGAGGAGCTTCTATCCATTGTTTTAGTTTTCTACTTCCCATGGCTGTTTTAGTATTGTCTAGTAACCATAGTAAGGAATAATTTCTGTCTTTTAATCTGATACTTTCGGTAAGTTCTAGGTTTCTTTTGGTATGAATATCCATCTTTAAGAAATTATCGGTTTCGTTTATTATTACTTTTTGAAGGTGTCCTAGACTTCTTTTTTGCTCTATAACAAGATAATATAGTAAGTGTTTAATTGCTGTGATATATCTTTGATCTTTTACTGTTTTGTAGCAAAATTTGTATTCATCGCTTTCTAAAATTTTGTTAACGATAGTTACTGTTAAATGATATTGTTCTCTTAATAACTTTATGATAGTTTGATCAACTATTTGATTGACGACAACTTCTTTTAAACCGAATGAAAGGATATCATTAATTAATTTATTAGAATCATGAGAAATTATTTCAGCGTAGAGTTCTCCTGTTGTGATATCGGTATAAACAATGGTATAGCAGTATTCATAATCATAGATACTTCCAATGTAGTTATTACTTTTTTCATCTAGGCTATTTGAACTGATAATTGTTCCTGAAGAAATTACTTCTGTGACATCGCGTTTAACGATTCCTTTGGCGTTTTTGGGATCTTCCAATTGTTCACAGATTGCAACTTTAAAACCTTGTTTGATTAGTTTATCAACATAGATATCAACGGCGTGATGAGGAACACCACACATTGGTACTTTTTCTTCTAATCCGGCATTTCTGCCAGTTAATGTTAATTCTAGGGCATGAGATACAACTTCAGCATCTTCAAAAAACATTTCATAAAAATCTCCTAAGCGATATAGTAAAATAACATCAGGATATTTATCCTTTAATTCTACATAGTGTCGCATCATAGGCGCTAATTTTGTTCTGTCTATTTCATTAATTTTCATTTACTTCACCTTTTCTTGCACAGTTAAGTATACCAAAAAAATTAGCTTTTTTTCATGATTTTACTTGATAGTTTACGAAAAAATGTTTGTCTTTTTTTGATGAATAGTACTGAAGAAAATTTGTTCTTTCATTTTGAGAAAAAGAGTGGATAAAGAAAAAACTAAGATATTTTTCTTAGTTTTAATTCTTATTTCATTAATTCGATTGCTTTTCTAACTTTAATATCATAAAGTACTGCATCATTACCACCAAGAGATGATTTTACATCTTCTTCGGTCATATTGTATTTTTTAGCAAATTCTTGTATTTGATTGTTTACTTCTTCTTCGCTTGCTTCAATTTTTTCTTCTTTAATGATAGCATTTAGAAGGTAACTATTTTTTAATCTTGTTTCTGCTTCTGCTTTCATGTGATTAATGATATCTTCTTTTGTTGTTCCAGCATATTTTAAATATAATTCTTCATTAATACCTTGGGCTTGCATATGCGTCATGAAATCATTATACATGGCTTCTGCTTCAGCATCAATAATTTCTTGATCAAGTTCAACTTTCATGTTACTTACTGCTTTTTCAAGAAGTTCGTCTATATATTTTTTTTCAGCTTCCTCTTCTTTTTGCTTTTTGATTTCTTCTTTCATTTTTGCTTCTAAATCTTCTTTTGTTTTAACGTCTTCCATTCCTAAATCGTCGAAGAATTCTTGATTTAACTCAGGAACTTCTTTCATTTTGATTTCTTTTACAGTAACTTTAAATACGACTTCTTTTCCAGCTAAAGACTCTTCTTGATAATCTTTAGGGAATGTTAATTTTAAATCTTTCTTTTCGTCTTTTTTCATTCCAATAATTCCATCTTCAAATCCTGGAATAAAGGAATTACTTCCAATTTCTAAAGAATAGTTTTCTCCTTTTCCACCATCAAAAGCAATATTATCTTTAAATCCTTCAAAGTCAATTACAGCGATATCACCTTTTTCGACAGTTCCTTCTTCTTTGATTACTAGTTCTGTATATCCTTTTAATAGATCGTTTATTTTGTCTTGAATTTCTTCTTTAGTAACTTTTACACTTGGTTTCTTGATGTTTAAATTTTTATATTCTCCTAATGATACAATTGGTTCTAAAATGAAGTTAAAGTTAACTTCTAATTCGTCATCATTTACTTTTACTACATCAATTTTTGGTTCTAGAATTGGCAAAATTTTTCCTTCAGTTAAAATTCTTCTGTATTCTTGATCGATTAGAATATCAGCAGCTTCCATGACAATTTGACCTGGAAAATTTCTTTCAAATAAACTTCTTGGTGCTTTTCCTTTACGGAATCCATCAATTTTATATTTTGGACTGATTTTTTTGAAAGCTTGATCTTTTGCTTTTTCCCATTCTTCTTTTTGTGCTTTGTAATTTACTACTTTTTTCATTTTTTCCTCCTATGATTATAATATTTCTATAACTTTAACATTATATGTTCCATTTGGACTTTCAACAGCACGAATTTCTCCTGCTTTTGCATTCATAATCGCTTTGGCAAGTGGAGATTCATTTGAAATTTTATTGTTTGATGGATCAGCTTCTTTTGATCCTACAATCATGTATTCTTCTATTTCGTCATCATCTTCATCAATATATTCAATTTTAACTGTTGTACCAAGGCACACTGAATCTGTAGAATTTTTTTCGATAATGTGAACATTTTCCATAATCTTTTCTAGTTCTTGGATTCTTCCTTCAACTTGTGCTTGTTCACTTCTAGCTGCATCATAATCTGCATTTTCAGACAAATCTCCTAATGCTCTAGCTTCTTTTAAAGCCTTAATAACAGCGGGTCTTTTTACATTTTTTAATTCGTTTAATTCTGTTTCTAATTCTAAAAAACCTTGATCGGTTAAATATACTTTTTCATCATTTGTTTTCATTATGTATTCCTCCTCAACTATTTCAAAATTTTACTATAAAACCAGTCATTTGTCAAGAAAAATTTCTTGTTTCTAATCTTTTATATTATTGACATAATTTTTAAAAATATCTCCTCTTTGATAGGCATTTTTGAACATATCAAAACTTGCGCTGGCCGGAGAAAATAAGACAACTTCTCCTGGAATACTTACTTTATTGGCAACATCAATCGCACTTTCTAAATCGTCCATAACATAAATTTGAAGATTGGTATTGCCTTGTTTTCTTTTTTCTTCCATAACGGCATCATAAATCTTGTCTTTTGTTTGACCGAATAAGATTAATTTAGATACTTTTTCTAGGATTGGTTTAGCTAGAGGGGTGTAAGGAATATTTTTATCACTTCCTCCAGCAATAAGGACAATTTTTTCTTCGAAGGCATAGATGCCACCTAACGCTTTATCTGGGGTTGTACTAGCAGAATCGTTATACCATTTTACTTTATTTATTTCTCTTACAAATTCTAGACGATGCGGAACACTTGGGATGGTTTGGATTATTTTAATGATTTCTTTTTGGTCTTTTAAAAAGTCTTTTATTCCATTTAGTGCTGCACATATATTTAAATCATTGTGTTCTCCTTTTAAGATTAATTGATTAGTATTAATAATTTTTGTTTCATTATAATAGATTTGTTTTTCTTTTAAATAGTAATTGTCTGTTTGTTTTTCTTTTCCAAAATAACGAATTTGCGCTTTTGCTTCTTTGGCAAAATTTTTTACAATTTCATCATCTTCATTTAAAACTAAAATATCATCTTTGCTTTGATTTTTGAAGATAAATTTTTTCGCATTAATGTATTCAGCGTAGCTTCCATGAACATCTAGATGGTCTGGACTAATATTTGTTATGATAGCGATATTTGGAGAAACAGACATTTCCATTAATTGAAAACTGGATAATTCTAAGACGACAATATCTTCTTTTTTCATTTCTTTTATTTGATTAAAAAGAGGAGTACCAATATTTCCACCAGTATAGACTTGGTAGCCAATATTTTTTAAGATATGGCTGATAATGGTAGTGGTTGTTGTTTTTCCCTTGCTACCAGTAATCCCTATTGTTTTACATGGGGCGTAGCGAATAACTTCTTCGATTTCGGTTGTGATGATTGCTCCTTTTGCTTTTGCTTTTTGTAAATATTTATTATTAGGAAGAAGACTTGGACTTCGAAAAATGATATCAAATGACTCAAGTTTTTCTAAGTATTTTTCACCTAATGATATTTTCAATTTTTCCTTTGTAATTAATTTTTGAATGTCTTCATTTAATTGCTCTTTTTCTCTTTGGTCGAATAAAGTGATATCATAATTTAGGTCGGTTAACATTTTAATTAATGGTATATTACTTACTCCGGCGCCAATGACGGCAATTTTTTTCAATTTTAATTCGTTTATAAATTGTTCGAATGTTTTTGGCATTTTTTCACTTCCACTTCTAATTTAAAATACTTTATTCATTTTTTTCTCTGTAAATATCTCTGATTATAGAAATAGGAATATATTCATTGTCGATTGTAATAATATTATTTTGATTTCTAGCAACAATTCTAACTTTTAGCGTATCTGTATCTGTTACGATAATAACGTCTGCCTTGTATACAAAATTTTTGGCTTTGAAAATATTATCAATTTTTTGATCAATAGAGATATTTGAATATTTTTTTTCGGTTATGTTATTTTTTTGTTGATTCATGGTTGTATACATTTTTTGAATACTGTTTACCGTTTTGTTAATTTTATTGTGATACATTTTGGGTAATTCCTTATTCATTTTTTCACCTCATTTTATTTTATGAGATGTTTTTTGATGTATACATGAAAAAGAAATATATTTCTATATTATTTCTTCTTTTCTAATAGGTATCCTTTAGGATTTTGAGGAGACTTCTTTTTAATGATTAAACTGCTATAAAAACTTGGGTCTTGACTAATTTCAAACATTGGTTCTTTAAATAAATTATCAACGCTACCAATTAGACCTCTAGCCCCTACTTTCTTAGAAATGGCATCTTTAGCGAGTTCTTCATAAATTTCTTCATCAATTTGCAATTTGATTCCTAAGTATTCTAACAAATTTCTTTTTGCTTCGATTGTTTTGTTATGAGGATTTTTTAGAATTTCAATAAAATCTTTTTCAGTTAGTGGGTTTAGTTCAATAATATTATGAAGTCTTCCTACTAGTTCTTTTTTTAGTCCAAATTTATATAGATCTTCTGTTGTGATTGGGATGGTTTTAGTTGGAGCAATATTTTCTTGATTGAAGCCTATTTTTTTCTTCGCTTTTATTTTGTTTTCTTGTAATTCAGTAAAGGCACCAGAAGCAATTATTGTGATATTTTTAGTATTGATGTTAACGAAATTAGGAAAAGCATTACTTCCAAGATTAATTTGATAGTTTCCATCTTCTAGTAATTTTAACAATTCGTCTTGAACACCTACTGTTCCTAGTTCAGCGTTTCTTCCTTCTTCATTTTTACTTGCTTTTTTATCAATCTCGTCAATGAAAATAATTCCTCTACTGGCTCTTGATAGATCATTATTTGCTTCTTGAATTAATTGAAAAAGGATATTTTCTATGTTTTGTCCAACATATCCAGTTGCAATTAAACTAGTTGCATCTGTAGTTACGATTGGGATGTTTAATTTTTGGGTTATATTTCTGATGATTTCTGTTTTTCCAACACCTGTTGGTCCAATTAATAAGATGTTATTTTTGATTTCTCCTCTAGAATTTTGCCATAAAATGGATACAATGTCGTCAATAGCTTTATCTTGACCAATAATTTTTGCTTTTAGTTCTTCTGTTAATTTTTTTGCGTCAAATAGTTCATCTTTTTTTAAGAATTTTTTGGCAAGAATTAAATCTCTTTCTTCGATATATGTATATTGATTATTAGTAGGATTTTTTAGTGCGAGTTGTACATTTTCATAATCTCCTACTTTGGGAATTATGAATCTATATTCATTGTATTTGATTAAATCAAAATAAGTAAGAGCATATTCTTTTAGATAAGCTAATGGATGTAAAGTTGGTTTTTCTGAATTTTCTTTTTTTAATATTACGGTTTGTCTTAATCCATATCCAAATTTTTCTTTGGGGTTTAACATATAGGAATAATGATTTCCTTTTCTCGTAATGAAATCTCCAGTTGTTTCATCTTTATGACCAAGTGCAATATGATGTGGAAAATAATTAATAATTTTATTCTTTCCTATTTTTTTACTAAATATAACAGCAATTTCAAATTCTTTTTTCTTCATCTTTCTCTTCCTTTAGTGTTAACCCTAATTCTTCTAATTGTTTTTTTGATACATTATTTGGTGCTTCTGTTAGTAAGCAAGAGGCACTTGCTGTTTTAGGAAAGGCAATAACATCTCTGATATTATCGGTTTTGGTTAATAACATGGTAAGTCGGTCAAGTCCTAAGGCAAATCCTCCATGTGGTGGTGTTCCATATTGGAAGGCATCCATTAAGAAACCAAATTTTTCTCTTGATTCTTCTTCAGAAAGTCCTAGTGCTTTAAACATTATTTTTTGTGTATTTTGATCATGAATACGGATAGATCCACCTCCTGCTTCATAACCGTTAATGACAATATCATAAGCTTTAGCATAGCAATTTCCTTTATCATTTAATAATTTGTCGATATCTTCGTCTTTAGGAGCAGTAAAAGGATGGTGACAGGCAACATATCTCTTTTCTTGTTCACTATATTCAAAGACAGGAAAATCAGTTACAAATAATAGTTTGTATTCTTCACTATTGATTAGCGACTGGTCTTTAGCTAATTTGCATCTTAAGGCGCCTAAACTTGTTTTTACAATATTGTAATCTCCACTTACGATAAAGATAATATCGTTGTTTTGTAGTTTTAAATTCATTTTTAAGGCATTCATTTCTTCTTCACTTAAATTTTTAGCAATGCTTCCTGTTAAATGATTATTTTCATCTACTTTAAGATAGGCTAATCCTGTTGCTTTATAAGTTTTAACAAACTCTGTTAGTTTATCAATTTCTTTTCTAGAGTAATGATTGGCTTTATCTTTTAAAACAAGGGCATTGATAATTCCTTTGTTTTCTTGTACTTTTTGTAAAAATTCTAGGGAAGTATTTTTAAAAATATCTGTAATTTCTTGAATTGGCATTTCAAATCGTAAATCAGGTTTGTCACTTCCATATAAACGAATAGCATCATTATATTTCATTCTTGGAAGCGGTAATTTAACGTCTGTGTTGATGATTTCTTTAAATACTTTGGCAATTAGTTTTTCAATTACATTCATTACGTCATTTTCGTCTACAAAACTAAGTTCTACGTCTACTTGAGTAAATTCTGGTTGACGGTCCGCTCTTAAATCTTCATCACGAAAGCATTTTGCAATTTGATAGTATTTTTCAAAGCCACTAACCATTAATAGTTGTTTTAGTATTTGTGGGGATTGTGGTAAGGCGTAAAAGTTTCCTTTGTTTACTCTACTTGGAACAAGATAATCTCTAGCACCTTCGGGTGTAGAGCGGCATAGTACGGGAGTTTCAATATCAATGAAGCCTTCACTATCTAAGAAGTTTCTAATTGATCTTGTAATTTTTGCTCTAGTAATAATTTTTTCTTTTAAACTTTGTCGCCTTAAATCTAGGTAACGATATTTTAATCGTGTGTCTTCTAAAGCAGTCGTGTCATCTTTAATTTCAAAAGGAGTTTCTAGAGAAGTATTGATGATTTCTAATTCTGATACGGCGATTTCAATCTTTCCTGTTTTCATGTTGGGATTTTCTTTTTCACGTTTCTGAACGATACCTTTTACTTTGATGACGTATTCATTTTTTAGACGACTGGCTATTTCGTAACATTTATCTTCGGGACGAATGACTAATTGGATTAAGCCACTTCTATCTCTTAGGTCGATAAATATTACACCTCCTAAATCTCTTTTCTTTTGGACCCAGCCATAGAGTTCTACGGTAGAATGAAGATTTTCTAACTGGAGACTTGTGTTTTCTATTGTTTTCATATTTTTCCTTCTTTCTATTAAACTATTAAAAAGCACAAAAAAGAAATAAATATAAAGACGAACCTTTTGATCCGCGGTGCCACTTTATTTCACTTTTGTGCTCTTTTTTGATAACGGGACTCCCCGATTTGTTTATTTCCTATTTGTCACAAGATAGGATAACAAATAAATATAAAATTATTATAGCATAAAATGCTATTGTTGAACTAATTTTAACATATTGTTTATTTTAAGAATTGTAATAAAATGAAAATACATAGGGAAACTGTAATTAAAATTGTTCCAGTTATTTTAAAAATATTAAAAATATTTTCAGTGTTTTCTGAAGGAACATAGATATCATTATCATTATTTGGATTGATGTATATTTGGACTTTTTTTCCAATTGGATATTTTTCTTTTTTGTTTCCTACATTTCCTATTCGTTTAATTACTTTGTTATCTTTTTCATATTGGTATATTGGATAATATGTAATAAACGAATCAGTTGGTCTAAATGAATCAAAATCTTCTCTTTTAACTTCTACTATGGTTGCTTCTTTTAATATATTACAGTTCTTTTGTTTCTTTTCTAAATGTTTTTTTCCTATTTTACTGATGAAGTAAAAGATTATTCCTAAGATAAAAGGAACGATTGATAATAAATAAAATATTTTGTTCATTATTTCTTCTCCACTTCAGTTAATAAATTTTTAATTGCATTTATAATTGCTATTTTTCCATATTCGTAAGTAAGAGAGCCTTGTTGATAAGCAATGTATGGTTCTCTTATTGGTCCATCGCAGGATAATTCGATAGAAGAACCTTGAGTAAAGGTTCCAGCAGCCATAATTACTTGGTCTTGGTATCCTGGCATATCCCATGGAATTGGTTTTACATTAGCATCGATTGGACTAGATGATTGAATTGATTGGCAATACTTTATTAATTTATTTTGATCATGGAATATGATATTTTGGACAATGTCGGCTCTTTTTTCAAAATATTTTGGTTCTACTTCAAATCCAATTTTTTCTAGTAGATAGCTTGTTAATAGTGCTGTTTTGATTGCTGAATTTACTACAGAAGGTGCCATATAAAGACCTAAGAGGAACTGCCTATTCATTCCTAAGGAAGGGCCTACTTCCCTCCCCTCTCCTGGGACATTTAATCTTTCGGCACATAATTTGATTAGATCTTTTCTTCCCGTAATGTATGCACCATTAGAGACCATTCCTGCTCCTAGATTTTTAATTAAGGAACCAACTACTAAATCAGCACCAAGTTCTATTGGTTCTTTTGTGTTAACAAATTCGCAATAACAGTTGTCAATCATAATGATAACATCTTGATCAATTTTTCTGATAAAAGTAATGATTTTTTCTAAATCTTCTATTAGAATACTTTTTCTTGTAGAATATCCTTTGCTTCGTTGGATTTCAATAAGTTTAATTTTGTTTTCTTGAAGTGTTTTTTTGATTTTTTTTGTATCAAACTGATTGTCTATTAGATCGATTTGTTTATAATGAATTCCATAGGACATCAAGGAACTTGGATTTTCTTGAATTCCAATTACTTCATCTAGCGTGTCATATGGTTTGCCAGTTATGGATAACATGGTATCTCCAGGGCGTAGGCACGCAAATAATGCTGTAGTTAGGGCGTGTGTTCCTGAGATGAATTGACTTCTTACTAAGGAATCTTCACTTTTAAAGATGGTAGAATAAATATTTTCGATGGTATCTCTTCCTAGATCATTGTAACCATATCCTGTTGTCATATTAAAACAGGTTTCATTTACATTATTTTCTTTAAAAGCGTTTAATACTTTTTTAGAATTTTCAAAAGTAATTTTATCTTGTTTTTGAAAATATTCTTTTAAATTTTCTTCGGCTTCTTGAAGTAATTTTTCTATTTTTTCATTCATGATACTTCTCCTTATATTACTAAATATGTTTAGATAAGTAGTATAAAATAATACCACTAATTGCTATACCGAGTAGGATTTCTAAAAAACTTTTCGTTAATATGCATAAAATGATATATCCAATTAATGAGAAAATCGCTATTGGAGTTAAAAAGTGCAGAGATGTTGTTAGGAAAGAATAAATATATGGCATATTGATGTGAAATAGTTGAATAGAGCCTACTAATAAGATGAGCATAAATTCTACTATTACAATTTTTTGTAAAATAAATTTAATCGTTTTCATTATTAGTATTGAATACCCCAGATGACAAGGTGTTTTGCTTTTTTTCCACAGCATACGCAAGTATTGTCAATAGGAGGCTCATTTTCCATGATACATCTTGATTTACAGCCTCTTATTTCTTTGATTTTTTCTTCACATTTTTCATCGCCACACCACATGGCTTTGATAAACCCAGGTTGTTGGTTTAAGATGTTTTCCATGTCTGTTAAATTATGTGCTTCAAAAGTTAATTCATTTCTTCTTTGAAGAGCTTTTTTATACATATTGCTTTGGATTGTATCTAAAAGCTTTTGGGTATACTCTACAAGATTTAGGTTTTCTAAGGATACAGTTATTTTTTCTCTTGTATCTCTTCTTGCAAATGTTAATTGATTATTTTCTAAATCTCTTTGTCCTATTTCAATTCGAATAGGAATTCCATTTACCTCTGCTTCGGCAAATTTAAAACCAGGAGATTTATTCGTATTGTCTATGTAAGTTATGATGTCATTTTTTAGTAGTTCGTCCTTGAATTTTTCGGCTAATTGATTTATTCTTTCTTCTTTTCCAATAGGAATGATAACGACTTGCTTAGGCGCTATTTTAGGAGGAAGGACTAAACCATAGTCATCTGAATGGACCATAATTAATCCACCGATCATCCTAGTTGTTGTTCCCCAAGAAGTTTGATAAGGGTATTCTTCTTTGTTCTCTCTATTTGTGAATTTAACGTTATAAGCCTTGGTAAATTTTTGTCCAAAGTAGTGGCTTGTTCCTGATTGGAGAGCGACACCGTTATACATTAAGGCTTCGTTCGTTAAGGTATATTCGGCACCAGCAAATTTCTCTTTTTCTGTTTTTTTCCCTCTGATAGAAGGGATGGCTAGGATTTCATTATGGAACCAATGATATACATCCATCATTTGATTTGTTTCTGCCATGGCTTCTTCTTTGGTTTCATGAATGGTATGTCCTTCTTGCCACAAGAATTCACGACTTCTTAAGAAAGGCCTTGTTTCTTTTTCCCATCTTAGAACATTGCACCATTGATTGTATAATTTTGGTAAATCCCGATGAGATGTAATATGAGTAGCATAATAATCACAAAATAAGGTTTCACTAGTTGGTCTAATGCAAAGTCTTTCTTCTAATTTTTTTTGTCCACCTTCAGTAACCCATGCAACTTCTGGAGCAAATCCATTGACTAAGTCACTTTCTTTTTTTAGTAAATTTTCAGGAATTAATAAGGGCATTTGGCAATTAATGTGTCCTAGTTCTTTAAAGCGTTTATCTAGGATACTTTGCATTTTTTCCCATATTGCATAGCCGTTTGGTTCAATGACAATACATCCCTTTACGGATGAATAATCTGCTAAATGTGCTGCTTTTACAACGTCGGTATACCATTTGGCAAAATCAGTGTCTCTACTTGTAATTGCTTTGTTTTTTGACATGTTCTTTCCTCTTTTCTCTTTAAATGTAGTTTTATTATACTATAAAAGCCAAAGAAAAAAAAGAGTTTCCCTCTTTTTATTAAGATAAATAGTTATCTTTAATGATGTTTACAAATCTTGGTCCAGTTTTAAGGACTAAAATTATACCAAGGATAGTTGCTATATATCCAATATAACCACTTCTTTTATTTCCTACTGACTCTGGGGATAAAAAGTCATAATACAAAGTCATTTTATCTCCTATTTTTATATCTTTCTCATAATTATTAATCGTAGCATTATAGCTAGAATTATTTGCGATATAAGATAAATTCACTGTTCTTCTTTCTACGTTTCCATCTACTGTTTTTGCAACAGTTACTCCTGTTACTGTACCTTCTGAACTTAATACTTTTAATTTAAAATTTTCTGTTTTAAGTAGTAATATTCCAAATACTACAAGAACAGTTCCTACGATACAAAGAATCATTACAGGAATATTTAATTCTTCTTTTTTCCTTTGTTTTCCCATCTTATTCTCCTCCTATTTTAAGTATAGCAAAAATAGCATTAAAATACAATATTTTCATTCTAATTTTGTTCTTTTTGAATTTGTTGCATAAACTCTTTTTGAATTTGTTGTAATTTTTCTTTGGTTTTTGCTTCAAATCTTACTGTGATGTTTGGTCCTGTGTTTGAGGCTCTGACTAAAGCTGATGCATCTTTAAAGAAAACTTTTACGCCATCTACTAATAATGTATGGTAATGTTTTTGTTTTGTATATTCCTTGATCTTTTCAACGATTTGGAATTTTTTGTCGTCAGGAGTAGGAATTTTTATTTCTGGAGTACTATAGTAAATTGGAATGTTTGCTAATAACTCTGTTATGCTTTTGTTTGTTTGGGATAGAATTTCAATTAATCTTAGTCCAGCATATATTCCATCGTCATAGCCATTGAATTTATCTTTAAAGAAGACATGACCTGATAATTCTCCAGAGAATGGATAATTTCCGGTGTAACTTTTTTCTTTAGTGTAGGAGTTTCCGGTGCGATAGAATTCATTTTTAATTCCTAATTTGTCTAGTTCTTCTTTTAGGGCAAGGGAACATTTCACATCATAGAATGTTTTTTTAGGGATATGATCGAATTTTGATAAATATCGCCAAACTAAAATCATAAATTTATCAATTGGAAGAAAATCACCATTGTTATCAATTATTCCTACTCTATCGCCATCTCCATCAAAAGCAATTCCTACATCAGCTTGTAGAGTTTTTACTTTTTCTTTTAAAATACTTAAATTTTCTTCTACTGCTGGATCGGGGTGGTGGTTAGGAAAATTAGGATCACTGGTGTTAAAAAGAGGAATTAGTTCTAGATGATTTTGAAAAGCATTAAAGATTTCATCTGTAACAATTGATGTTGTTCCGTTTCCACAGTCATAAATTACTCTTAATTTTCTGCTTCCTAATTTAATATTAGAGACTATCATTTTAATATAATCATTTTTGATATTGATATATTTGGCTTTTCCTAGTTCTTTGCTTTCTTCAAAGTCATTATGAATAATCATCTGATATAATTCTTTTGTATTATCTCCATATGCATTATGTATGCCATTATAAGAAAATTTAAAACCATTTTCATCTTTTGGATTGTGGGATGCTGTAATCATTATTCCTGATTTGATATTTAATAAATCCCAACCATAATAGTACATTGGGGTAGTTACTAAGCCTAGTCTGATTACGTTAATTCCACATTCACAAATCCCTTTTACAACTTCTTTTTCTAAACTAGGGGAACTGTAACGATTATCGTATCCTACTAAAGTCGTATCTTTTTTTAATCTTTTTAATTTTGTTCCAAAGGCTTTTCCGATAAGGTATGCTGTTTCTTCAGTGATATCTTTTCCGTATACGCCTCTAATATCATATTCTCTAAACATATATTGATTAATCATTTTGTCTCTCCTTCTTTTTATCCTACTGATATGGTATAAGGATCATTATAAGTTCCTGTGCCACTTTCAATGATTATGGATGATTTAAGACGAACTATTGGTCTTATTCCAGCAACTAAATTGGATTTATTGGCTGTGATTTGTTGTTTTTCACTTTGATAATTGAAAAGCATTGCAGAATTTTGATCATAGATTGAATTGATCCAATACTCTCCTCCATTATCAATTAAACTATTTTGATAGCCACAACTTTTATCTTTATCTTTTTCATAACATTCTTCTTTGGATAAAGACATGTTTGTTATTTTTTCAAAATCTTTTTGATTCATATTCCAAGTGCTGTTTTTATCACATTTTCCATTATAAGCATAAGCACTATTACAGTATTTTAGTGCAAAGTTGTTTAATTTTTCCGTGTATAGATTTATATTTTCTTTTGTAATACTATCTTGACATTTGCTATTAGAAACGTCTCCGTTTTTATTTGAACAAAAGCATTCTGGAGCGCCAGCACTAATCAGATAGACGGTGTTATTTTCAATGTAGGCAATGCGCCAACCACTTGAATTAAATTCTTCTGTTTCCTTTTCACAGTAACCATTATTTAAAGTGGTATGATTGGCATTTTGTCCTTCACAAGATTCATTTGTACATCCATTATTTCCAACATATTTTACATAACTACCAATTGTTGCTTTGGCAAGAGGTTGTTTGGTTAAACTAGCTAATTGAATTTGGTTAGTTAATTTTAAATTACAGACAGTATCTAAATTATTGGTCATTTGAATGGTTATGGTTTGGCTATTGGCTTCACTTCCTATTGCTATTTTATCTTGTTGATTTTCACTTTCTAAATTTAATAACTGTGTTGAATGATTGGTTGAGTCAAAACTCACTTCTAAGGAAATGGTAAATCCATTTTCTAGGTTAATGGTGTTAGGAAGAGATGGGATTTGTAAATAGTCATCAATTCCATCTAAATAAAGAGCATCCTCTGTACCATCATTTTTGATTTGGGCGCCATTTTTTAGCATTCCATGGTAGTTATTTCCAGATAAATCATTGGTTGTATTTTTTTTGAAATTGTAATTTAAAACGGTAGTTCCATCGCTAAGTTGGATTTTTAATTGGTAGATTTTTCCTTTAAAAAATTGATTATCTTGACTAGATTTACCAATATAATTATTTGTTCTAATGGTATTTTTTATCGAGGTGGTTAGTGGTTTTGATTGAATGATATGATCCATATCATCATATACCGTTACATTAGAAGGTGTATATTCAATTTTTAATTTTTGTTTTTGTTTATGGTAGACATTAATATTAAAGGAATAGCGATAAGTATAGCCGTAATTATCTTTTATTGTAATAGGAAGGGAATGAGTTCCTGTATTTAAATTTGTTGTATCTGGAATTTTGATGATTTCACAGCCACTTCCATTGTCTTGGCAAGTTAATTGGTCTTTTTCTAATTTTTCTCCTTCATTAATAGAGGTTGAATTTAGGCTAATGCTAGGTGCTATTGTAGTTATTTTTGCATAACCATTGCCAGTATTACCAAGCATTTTTCCATCATGATTGTAATTAGGCATTTCTTCCGTTCCTGATAATATGGTTGTATTTTTAAAAATTTTATTAGAGTAATGATAAGAGCATTTGATTTCTTCTTTTGAGCAATTTTTTTTGAAAGTTGTATTAGTTTCACTTTCAATGGCAAGATTTCCTAGTTGGCCAGATATGTATGATGTTCCTCCGTATCCGGCTTTACCGCCGTAAAAACCGCCACCTCCATTTGCTTCAGCAATTCCAAATGAGGCAATATTTTCCTCACTGGTTGTTCTTCCTTGTGCATTTTCTTTAGAATTTGTACTGACATTGGCTCCACCTGCTGCTACCATAATTCTACTAGCAAGACTTTTTTTCTCATTCCAAGATCCGGGGATAAGTCGATAATCTGTAGCTCCTCCCCCATTTCCTTTTTCAACTGAACCGTTAAAGATAGAAGTATCTTTTTGATTACTATTTTCTCCAACATAAATGTAGAGTTGATCTTGTGTTTTAAGAGAGATTAGTCCAGAAGTATAGGCACCTTTTCCGTTGCCATCTTTCGTTGCATTAGCTCCTTGTGCTCCCCAAGCTTCTAATTGATAAACGCCATCGTGATCTGGTGAAAAAGATTGTTCGCTTTTAGTATAGGTATATTTATTTATGGCGTTAGGTGAAAAAGTGATGTTGTTATCTTTTAGGGAAATAAATAATTTTTTTTCATTGTCATAAGTATAATCTACTTCTGGAGTTGTTTCGGATATTAATTTTTTTCCTCCTAAATAGGAAATATCATTGGTACTTTTCTCTGAGTGGGCAATTCCTAAATTTATTTTTGTTTCAGTATTTGTATTGTTTTTGATGATGATTGTCGCGGTCGTGTCTTTTTTTGCTTCAATACTTCCTGTGGTTGGAACTTGTGATTCAATACTTTTTGCAACAATAATATTATCCGTTATTTCTTTTGGTTCAATCATTTTATACCAGATGCCATAGTAGGTTGTATCTTCACTATCATTTGTTATTTTGACATTAAAAATTTCATAAGTATTTGGTTTTAGAAGAATTTCTTCATATTCTTCTATGTTATTAATTTTTAAATTAAAGGCTAAATTTAGTCCAACAGCATTATCCACTGTTGAGTATCCATTGGTAAACTTAGCGTATGTTCCTGTTAAGACAAAGCCAGTTATTGTAAGAATAAATAGCATTAGCAAATAAATGGTTTCTTTCTTGATTTTTTTGGGCATAAAAGGACATCTCCTATCTTTACTTTACTATTTAAATTTTATCAAAAAGCACAAAAAAAAGCAAGTTTGTTCTTACTTTATTTTGGAATTTTTAAGACTTGATTAATTTGTAATAGATTACTTGTTAAATTATTTTTTTGTTTTAGTTCTGAAACTGTTGTATTAAACTTTTTCGCAATGCTATATAGGCTGTCACCTGATTTAACAGTATAAGTAACTTCAGATTGAGAATTATTTGATGTAGGAATTTTTAAAACGTCCCCTATAGATAAGAGATTTGACTTTAAATTATTATAGGCTTTTAGTTCTTCTACAGAAATATTGTATTTTTTACTGATTTGATAAAGACTATCCCCTTTTTTTACGGTATATGTTATTTCTGAGGATGAATTGTTTTCTTTTGGTTTTTCTTTAACTTTTAGAACGTCACCAATGGCAAGATTGTTCGTTGTTAAATTGTTTAGTCTTTTTAACTCATCTACGGTTGTGTTATATTTTTTGGCAATACTATAGAGACTATCTCCCTTTTTTACGGTGTAGTAAATATCATTTGTTGATTGGTAAGGAACATTTAAATAATTGGCTAGAGCGATAACAACAGCTTCGCCAATATTTTCTAAATTATTTTTTAAAAAAGTGGCTTCTTCTTGGTTGTTAATATTTCCATAATAAATGATAATACTTTCATTATTAGCAGTATCTTTAATTAGGGTATTATAATCTTTTGCAGTATCTGCTGGTAATCTTCTTTGATAGTATTTTTCAACATTTAATCCTGCTTTTGTTAATTCATTTTCTAGGATTTTGGCTAAGGTATTACTGTTTCTTAGAGCATAAATGATTTCAGCATTTTCTCCAGTAGAAGTAAGTGCATTAGAAATGACAATGACATCATTTCCTTTTCCATAAGAATTTTGAATTCTTGCAACTCTGTTTTTCATGTTTAGCGTTTCATCGCTGTTTCTAGTTAAAGTGCTTTTAATGTTTAAATCTTTGAGTCGATTATTGATGTATTGGCTTAATTCCAAATTATAATCTTTTTCGATAATTCCGTTATTATTACTTCCTGTATCTTCTCCCCCACGATAAGCATCAATAACTACCTTTTTTTCTACTCTTTCCATTCGATCACCTATTTTATTTTATGTTGATTGACTTTTTTTGATGACTTTGTTCTTTTTTAGAAAAATTTATTTTAAAAGAAAAGTTGTTTCATCAAGAAAATGGTAATTTTGTTTATATTTTAATTCTCTAACTAGTCGAAATAAGGCATCGTCTTTTGCTTTTGACTCTAACATAATATCAACATCATTGGGATAATTTTTTAGGATATTTAGAAAAGAAATAAAAGAATCACTGTTAATAAAATCATGATGAGAACGGTATTCTTTTTTATTTTTGGGACTACTAAAATGGATTTTTGGAGGAAGATTTTTATTTTTCCAAGTAGAAAAGACTTCTTCTAAGTAGTTATGAATTTCTAATTCCCCTGGATTACAATAGAAATGATGATAATCTAGTACAATAGGAATCCCTCTTTTTCTAGATAAGATAAGACAATCATCTATGGTAAAGACTTTATCATCATTTTCGATGGCAATTATATCTTGTAAATATTTAGGTAATTGATCAAAAGTATGGAGAAATCTAGAAAGGGAGTTCTTTTTTCCAAAAGTACTACTTCCAATATGAAGAATGATAATCTTTTCTTCTATTTTCATTTCTTTTAACAGTTGGTAATGGTATTCTAAAATTTTAATTGAGTGATCTATTACTTCTTTTTTTGTACTATTTAATACACAATACTGATTAGGATGAAAATCCGTTCGTATTTTGTTTTCTTTAATAATCCTGCCAATTTTTTGATAATATTTTTGGTAAGGAGTAATATAGTCAAACTTAATTTTGTCATAGGTTGCAAATGGAATTAAGTTAGAAGAAATTCGATAAAAATGAATATTATTTTTTTGATTATAAATTAAGATGTGTATTAATGATTCCAAATTAGAGATAATTACTTCTTCTAATTTTTTCCAGTTTTTTTCCTTCTCAAAGTGAGTTACGGGATAAGTTGTAGAAGTCGTCTCTTCTAATGCTTGACTAATGGCTACATAGCCTAATCTTATTTTCATATTTTCACCATTTATAATATGGCTCAATGAGAAAAAATTATTTTTTTATTTTGTCTTCTTTTTGTGGGAAATAGTCATTAATTAATTTATCTGTTGTAAAAATGTAGTCATAAAAATTTCTTATCTTTTGACATAAAGGTAATTCCTCTTCTTGAAAATCAATTTTAATTGGAATAGATATGAGGCAAGAAAATAATAACTTTTCTTCTGGTAACATGGGATAATGATTTTCATAGTTACGAAGGAGATTACAAAAATCAAACTCTTTATAGTATCTTTGATAAAAGAGAACTAGATCATAGATAGGCATATCTTTTTTACTTTTTCTCCAGCTAATTAGATAAGGTTTATTTCCTAATAAGTAATGTTCTAATCTAAGATTATTATGAATTTGAGTGATACGGACTCTTTTTTTCTCGGAAATAATTTGGTACCAAGTTTCGATTTTATTTTGACAGTATCCAAAAACTTGAAAAAGTTTCGAAACATTTCTAATAAAAAGATAATGTGAAGGAGACATATACTCTTCTTGTTCAATAATTTCTACTATATCTTGATAATAATGAAATAAGTAATTTAAGCGATCTGAAATATCTTCATATAATGTTTTATAAGTATCATCATCAATTTCTTTATAATAAGTAGTTTTGCTGTGAAGAAGTGTTAATAATTTGATAATGTCCATCGCTCTTTCTTCTTTTTCTAGACAAGTATCTTCAATGTATTCATAAATTTCATAATTCCTTGTTTGATCAATTAGTTTTGGATAATAATCAAAAGATCTAGACTTTAAGTATTGATATAAAGTATCTAGATCACTTTCTTTCTTTTTGATCACGAAGGTTTTATTTCCTGTATCAATGATTCGAATGTTGTTTTTAATTGTAATTTTTTGGGTAATAATATGATTCTTTTGAAAAAATTCTCGTAATTCTTTATTCATCTTGATTAGGGATAATTAATTTCATACCAGGTTTGATTTCTTCTAGATTATTATAAAGACTTATTTTTTCTTTATCTACATTATACTTTTTCATGATGCTGTCGATGGTATCTTGTTCTTTTACAATATAGACATGATAAGTAACATAGGTTTCTGAAGAATCCATATTTTCAAAAAGATTAAATTCTTTCGTTCCATCTTTTTTTTCCTCTAATATGATTTTTTTAGGTTCTGGTCTTTCTATTTCTTTGATGACTTCTTCTTTTTCCTCTTTTTCAGCTTTATTCCTATTTTCTTCTGGTGAAATACTAGGAATTTTAGGAAATTCTATTTTTGTTTTTTCTTGTTCTTCCTCTTTCTTTAAATTTAGTTTTTCTAGAGTCGTTTTCTCCTCAGGAAGAGGTGGTATAGGAGGGTCTTCTTTTTCTTTTTTTTCTCCTTCTATATAAAGATCGATGTTTACTTGAAGTGATTCGTTATTGATTACTTCATAATAGAAGTTATCAATATCTACTGTAATACTATCTACTTGGTATTGATTATCTAGTTCAATATCAAAGGGAATTTTAAAATAAAATGATTCTCGATTAATAGAGGCTTCGGTCATTTTATAATCTCCACTAATATGGAATTCTCCGCTAAGATGATCTTCTTTTTTTATCATAATTTGATGTTCTAGTGATATGGAAGTAATTTCATTTACCGTTGTTTTAAATAATAAATCTTTTTTAAAGGGTATTATTTGTTTCATTTATCTCATCCTTTCAAGTAATTATATGTTTATCCCTTAAAATTTATCACTATTTGAAATCAACTGTATTTTGAAATGTCTTTAATAGTTTTTCTGTTTCTTCTTTTTTAGAGGTTGGTGATAAGAGAATGGTTTTTTCTCTACATTTTGTTATACTGGAAAATAGTATCATTTTTGTTTCATGAAGATTTGTATGATAAAATAAATTTTCTTGGTTATTACTTTTTATTAATAAAGGAAGGATAATTGTATTGGTTTTCTTTTCTAAATTGGAAATAAGGTAGCAATGATATTGATCTTTTTCGTTTGTAATGGTTTCTTTTCCTGATTTGGAAAAAAGAGAATTTTTGGTTAATTCATTTATTTCATCTGTTTTCGATAAAATAATGGCTGTTTTTGAGGAAGGAAGATTAGTTAAAATAGAATTTAATTTTTGCGCTAAATTTTCTCTTGTTTGAAGTGTGGTTTTATCTTCATAGAAATAAACATCAATTGGACAACTTCTTTTTTCAATGATTTGATTGAGACGGTCGACATTTTCTTTTAAAAAGTCTTTGGTTAGTTTATCTTTTTCTTTTAAAGATATAAAGGTATTTTGAAATAAAAGCCATTTTTGATGTTGAATGTATTTTTGGTAATCAAGTTGTAATTTTAAGTTTTCTTTTATGATTGTATTTTCTTTTTGGTTTTCTAAAATGATGAAGTAGTTCTTTTGAGGAATAATTGTATCTATGTTAAGAAAAATAGAATAATAAGTGGAATTTAATTTTTCTTCTATGCGGTGGTTTAATTCAAATGTTTCAATTAAATGATTTTCTTCTTTATATTTTTGGTAGTATTGATTTATATTTTTTAATTGAAGGTATTGTTCTTGGGAGAGATTCTTTTCTTCTAATGGTATTTCTTTTTCTGTCATTGGAATTAGAACTTTGGTGATAAACTCTGTGATATAGCTGTTGTTACTAGTTTCTTTTAATGTGGTATAGATGGCTTCATTTTCTCTTTTTTCCATTGGATATCTTCTTTTTATTAGTTCATAAGTTAATACGGATAGAGGTGTTTTTTTGGATAAGTATTTTTGATATAAATGAATATGATGATCAAAATTTGAGACTATTTTTAAATCATCGAATGTTTCTTCGTGATAAGTAATGGAAAGGTTATTTTTTAAAGTGAACGTTTTTCTTTTTGCGGAGTAAGTATATTCTATTTTATTTAGATAAAGAAAATTAGCAATATCAATTTCTACCTTACTATTTATTTCTTCATTTTGAATTGTTCTCATTTTTTTCTTTCTTTTTAAGATTTCTTTTTCTAAGAATTTTTTTAATGGAAGTTTTGTATCTAGGTACATTCTTTTATAGATATATGCATGATAGTCTTTAAAAGTTTCAAATTCTTGATAATCTTTGCTTAAGTAAAGGTAATTTTTAAAGGCTTGGTGAAGTTTTGAGAAAACATCTTTTTTTTGAAACAATTCGTTGCATATGTAGTTTTTAAAGAAAGAATATTTTATTTTGTAAGTCATTCTTCTTTCAATTTTATTGAGTTGTTTTTCTTGGTATTCTTCTAGGGTATAGCAAGAAATTGGTGAAAGATTATTTTGTGCTAAATTTTCTTGTAATGTTTTCTTTTCCTCTTTGGTTTGAACTAATAGCATTATTTTTTGCGGTAATAGTTTATCCTTTTCAATTAAATATTTAATCTTTTGTACAATGAATAGCAGATTGTTTTTTTGATTAAAAAAGATTAGTTTATTTTCATTACTGATGATAATATTTTTCATATTGGTATTTAATTCATCATTCGTAATTTCTTTTAGTTTCTCTTGATGTTTTTTCAAAAATTTAATGTTATGTCGTTTTAACAGTTCTTTTTCCTCGGTTAAAATTTTTATTATTTTTTGATAATTTGGATTGGTTTGATATAAGATACTTACTTGTTTTAGTTGTTGAAAAAAATACTGATATTGACTTATGAATGTTTGATAAGCATTATAAGTAATATAGGTATCTTTACTTAAAAATCTAGTATATTTAGTAATAAAATTTTCCATATCATAAAGAATCAAGTTGATTTTTTGGTCTTTTTCTTTCATTTTATCCCTTCTCCTCTACTATGTTAATCATATCACAAATCAATAAAAAAGGAAATATTTTGATATTGGTTGAAAAGAAGAAATTTTTTTGTTATACTTGTGGTGTATGTAGGTGATATAATGAAAGAAATGTTAAAAAAAATAGATAAAAAGAAGTTGTATTTGGTTGGTGGTTTTTTTATTGGTATTATCATTATTTTATTTGGAGGAGCATTTGTTTATAATAAATTTTTCTATAAGAGATCTTACTCTGAAATAGAAGAAATTATGGTTTCTTCGGCGAAGAATTATTTATCTAAAAATAAAAAGAATTATCCTAATAATTATAATGAAGAATTTGTTCTTTCTGATAATGATTTAGTAGAAGCATCTGAAATGGATAGTATTTCTTCTTATTTGAAAGATAAAACAAGTAGTTGTACAGGTAAAGTTACTGTTACAAATATTAATGGAAAATATCGGTATACTCCAACCCTTTCTTGTGGAAGTAAATATCAAACTGTTAAGTTTATTGATTATATAAAAAAGGTAGTTCCTGTTGTTTCCAATGGAAATGGTTTGTATAATATGAATGATGAACTAGTATATCGTGGTGATTCTGTAAATAATTACATTCAGTTTGATAATCATACTTATCGTATTGTTAAGTTTAGTAATGACAGTGCTTCAATTATTTATACTGAACGTTTGTCTAGTGCTGTTTGGGATGATCGATATAATGCACAAAAAAAAGATTTAGTAGGAATTAATGATTATTCAGTTAGTCGCATAAAGGAAACTGTAGATGATTTTTATCAAAAAGATATTACTTCAAATGGAAAAATGTTGATTGTGGCACATTCTTTAAATATTGGAAAAAGATCAAATGATGATACAGATAAAACTTTGGGGTTAGAAAAGAGCGCTATTATTGAAAATCAATTTGTAGGTCTTCTTTCATTGGGAGATTATTTGAATGCTAGTTTAGATAGTAATTGTACCACTAGTGTTAGTGCTTCATGTATGAATTACAATTATTTATCTAAATTTAGATTACCATGGTGGACGATTACTGGTGTGAATGAAAATACATATCAAGTTTATCGTATTGCTGAACGTGGGAGCGCAGATGATGTTTCTGCTAGTGGAAAAGGATATATTAGGCCAGTTTTGGTTCTTTCTAAAGATGCTTTATACGTGTCTGGTACTGGAACAAAAGCCGATCCTTATATTGTAAAATAAAATTTATTTTTGTTGAATTTGAAAAACACATCAGCTCAATGATGTGTTTTTTTTCTGTTCTAATATTATTGGTTATTTTTTAGAGAATGAAAAAGACACTTTTCTGAACTAGTCAAGAAAAAGTGGACAGTTTAAAAAGACACTTAAAACCCTGATTCGATTTTATATTGGATTGGGGTTT